>JAOAUE010000032.1 GCA_030157745.1 Minisyncoccota bacterium | reverse complement strand
ATTGCAGGAGCAAATACAACACTCGGCATTACAACTTTTGAGTTACCTATTTTGGCTACAGCAAATTCGACTATTTCTGCAAATATCGGTACTGCTACAACAGGGTCTTTGACTCTCAGTGGTACAGGCAATGTTACTTTAATTGCCGCTAATGCATACACAAGTACAACATTTATTAACGGTGCCACTCTTACTGCAGGAGCAAACAATGTTATTTCAAGTGGTGGGGTAACTATAGTAGGAGGGACTTATAATTTAAATGCTAACTCTGATACTATCGGAGCACTTTCTATAAATGCTGGTACTGTGGCTACTGGAGCTGGAACTCTAACTCTTGGAGGCACTGTTACAACTATTGCTAATGCAAACTTTGCTTCAATTGTAACTGGAAATCTTGCTCTTGGTGCCAACAGAGATTTCAATATAGGAGAGGGCTTGATGGACAATGATGCAGTCATCACAGCTGTAATCAGTGGTGGTTTTACAGTAACAAAACTCACGGGTACAGGGACACTAATATTTGCTGGGGATAATAGTTATACAGGATTAACCACTGTAAGTGCTGGTACGCTTCGTCTAGGAGCGACTGGTGGCGTCACAAATACACCACTGGGTACAACTGGTGCTGGTACTACTATCTCCGGCGCATCTTCAGCATTAGACTTAAATGGCTATACTCTCGGCACAGCTGAAGCGCTTACTTTAAGTGGAGCTGTTGCAACAGGGGCGCTACAAAATCAATCTAGTGCCGCTGTTTCTTATACTGGACTTATCACTCTTGGTGCGGCTAGTACTATTATTGCTAACTACGGAGATATAAGTATAACCAACGGAGGCAATATAACAGGAGCTACTTTTGGTCTAACTATTGGTGGAGCTGGCAACGGTAGTCTTTATAGCAACCTAAATACAACCAGTGGGACCTTAACAAAAAATGGACTTGGTGTTTGGACTATATATGGTGGCGGAAGTACATTTACAGGTCTTACCACTATAAGTGCAGGTACTTTAAAACTCGGATCTGCTGGTAGCGGATCAAATACACCGCTTGGAACAAGTGCAGGGGGTATCACCATCACTAGCGGTGCGGTTTTTGATCTTAATGGTTTTACTTTAGCAACTGCAGAGCCCATTGGTTCTTTAAACGGAACAGGTATTGCAAGTATAGGGGCATTTATCAATAGTTCTAATAGTTCGGTTTCTTATAGTGGAGCTATTACTTTGGGCGCCGCATCCCGTGTAGCAAACCATGGGTCTGGCACGATGACAGTAAGTGGTAATATTTCAGGAAACTTTGCTCTAACAATAGTAGCGGTTGGAAACTTTACTCAGGCTACAAATAGTGTTCGTTCCGGTTCCAGTACTATTATAAAAGAAGGTTCTGGTATCCTAACACTTTCCGGTCAAAATTCTTTTACAGGGGCGGTTACTGTTAGTACAGGGATATTAAGGCTCGGTGCAAGTGGAGGTGCTACAAACACCCCACTTGGAACAAACGCTGGAGGTGTGACTGTTTCTTCGGGGGCCGTCCTTGATCTAAGCACGTTTTCTTTGGGTGGAGCATCAACATATGAGACACTTAACTTAAGTGGTACTGGTTTAAATAACGGAGGTGCTTTGACATTTTCTGCTTCTACAAACAATAACTTTGGAGCTATGACAGTGGCAGCTAACACTCGAATTATAAATTCAGGTAGTGGTACTGTTACTTTTGGAGGAACAATAACTGCTGCAAACGGAATAACAACAGCTATAGGAGGAACTGGCCCGATAACAATATCTGGAGTCTATGGTGCTACTGCTACATCAGCAACGATAACAAAATGGGATTCAGGAACATTGAGCATCAATGCTGCAAGTATTACCACCGGATTGGTTCGTATTAATGGAGGAACAATCAACTATGGAGTAAACGATGCGCTTTCTACTCCAGCCCTAACTGTGGCAGGAGGAACACTTAATTTGGCTACATTTAATGAAACAAATATTGGAGCAGTCACATTGATAGATGGGTCTATTATAAATAGTAACGGTACCGCATCACTTACATCGACAGCTACATATACTCTTGAAAAAGGAACAGTTAGTGCTGTCCTTGGAGGAGCAGTTGTAGCTGCTATTGTAAAAAACACCGCAGGAAAAGTAGTTCTCTCAGGAAACAATACTTTCAACGGTACCGCTGCCACTATTGCTGTAAACGCGGGGTATTTGAATTTAGGCCATAGTAACGCTCTTGGGGCTGCGGCTAGTGCAAACACTACAACTGTTTTAGCAGGAGCAACACTAGAGTTAGAAAATAGTATTACTATACCGAGTGTCAAGGCCATCACTGTAAACGGTACTGGAGTAGGTAGAAATGGCGCAATAAGAAATATCAGTGGCACCAATTCTATAGGAGCAAACATTACACTTGGAACAACAAATGTTCGTATAAACTCTGATAGTGGCACCCTGACTATTCCTACAATTTCTGGGAACACATTCAATACTATTTTTGGTGGGGATGGTAATATAGCAGTCAGTGGAGCAATAACTACAACAAGTGGAACTATCACCAAAGATGGTGCTGGTGCACTTGCTCTTTCTGGAAACAATACTTATACAGGAACAACAACATTGATAAATGGAACACTTGTCGCCAACACTACTAACTCAATAGGAAATGAGGCCTCAACAAATACATTTATTTTTAAAGGAGGTACTTTGCAAGCAACTGGAACTATCACCTCAGCTTCTACTCGAGCATTTACTCTCATCTCTAATGCAACTATTGATACAAATGGAAATAGTGTAAGCATTGCAGGAACAATGGGGTCTATAGGAGGACTTACCAAAATCGGTGCTGGTACTTTGACCTTAACAGGGGTCACTACAATTGGAGGAAATCTAGCCATTTCAGATGGTACCTTCGTTGCGCCAACAACTATGACTTTAAGTGGCGACTTTAGTAACAGTGGTACTTTTACTCATAGTAATGGTACTCTAACAATAGCTCCTACAAATACTGCTTTAACAACAAATATTTTAGGTAGCTCTAATACTAGTTTTTATAACTTGACCAACAATACTGCTGGCTCAACTTTACAGTTTAAAGCAGGCAATACATATACTTTTGCAAACACGCTTACATTAAATGGCGCTGATGGTAATCCAATATCTCTAAACTCAGACAGTTCTGGAGTTCAATGGTTGATGACACTATCAGGTACTAGTTCATTGTCATATATAAAAGTTAAGGACTCAGGTTGTAGTGGGGGAAATACAATCTCTGCAAGCAATACTGTTTATGATTATGGAAACAATGGCATATGTTGGTCATTTATAGCTCCTGGATTTAAAAAAGGAGGAGAATCTCTAGAATCTTCTGCTTCTCCAAGCGGACAAGGTACAGGAGGAAGTAGCGGAGGCTCTGGTGGTGGAGGAGCGAGCTTTGCAATAGCTACAGCAGTAGTTTCTTCAAACGTTGTTCAAAGCGTTACTATAAATTATGGCGGTACTGGCTATACATCTATACCAACTGTACTATTTTGTGGAGGTGGAGGTTCTGGTGCGCTAGGAACAGCAGTTCTAACAGGAGATGTTGTTACAAGTGTTACAGTAGATAATGGAGGCTCTGGCTACTCATCAGCTCCAACTGTAGTATTCAATAGTAACTGTCCTACAACCGGAGGCTCTGGTGGTGGAGGAGGAGGTGGTGACATAGGGTTCATTTTTCAAAAAAGAAGATTTTTTGCCCTTTATAATCCTATTAACTTAAGTATCTTCAATTTTATTTCTCAGGTTTTTGCTCCACAAAATAAGCTCTAAATTGCTCAAAAAAAATATTTGCCGTATAATCTTGAAGACTTAATATTTATTTGTGTTTTTATGACTAAGAAAAATTTTAAAAATATAGTTTTATTTGCAATCGTGATAGTAGCCTTGTCTTTAGGTGGATTTTTCTATTATAAGTTCCAAAAAATCAAAAAAAATAATCCTGATACAGTAAAAAAAGAATCTCAAGAGCTATTAAATAAAGTATCAAGACTTTACCTAGTCTCAACAAATGAAACTCCTACTGTTGCCACAGTTTCTGATCCTGATAAATTAAAAGATCAAGCATTTTTTTCTGAGTCTCAAAAAGGGGACAAGGTGCTTATATTTACACAAGCAGGCAAGGCTGTACTTTATCGTCCAAGTATAGACAAAATCATTGCCATTGCTCCTTTCAATACTGATACTGGGAACACTACTACTGGCGTAGGTAACTAAAGACCAATATTCAAGACTAGTTCTTATGTTATTATATATTTATGTCTAAAGCGTTTGCTTTAATTCAAAAAACTTTTGCTATATTTTTTTTAGCCTCTTTTTTCATTACTCCTTTTGTTTATGCTGGAGATATGACAAGTACAAGTTTTATTATTCGTGATCCACTTATTGGAACAGGTGGATCCTATGGTTCTTCTGCTAGCTTTCAAGCCTTCGGTTCAGGAGACATGACGACTATTGGTAGATCTACCTCGGCTAGTTTTGAAGGAAGATATGGGTTTCTTTGGTATCCTTATGTAACTCAGGGAGCTTTCACTGCTACTCCAAATGGCTCCCAAGCAGATCTATCTTGGGGAGCTTCTACCGCTGGTCTTGGTTGGAGTGTCTCAGGTTATAAAACAGGTATCAAACCTACCGGCGGGTCTTATAGCTATACAACACATGGTCTCATTACTAGTTATTCATACACAGGACTAACTCCTGGAGGGTATTGTTTTATTTTACAAACCTTGGATGCTTTTAGTAATGTTATAGCTACCTCACAAGAAGAGTGTATAACTATCCAAGCAGTGTTGACTTTCTCTATCTCTGCTAACGCTATAGATTTTGGAACACTTTCTGCTAGTGGTCCAAGATATGCCACAACAACAGGAGGAAGTGGTACAAACTCAGTAGCTCATACCATGAGCGCTTCAAGTAATGCAGGAAGTGGTTATACAATAACCTACTTCGGTCCAACACTCACCAGCGGATCAAATAATATAACTCCAGCAACAATAACAAATGACGCTGATGGTACGCCTGGATCAAGTCAGTTTGCCTTGTCTTTATCATCTTCTGGTAGTGCAAGTATCACCTCAGCCTATAATCAAGCGAGTGGGTCAGGCAATTGGAAATTTGTAGATAGTACCGTTGAAACAATAGCAAATACTAGTGGGGTAACAACAACAGAGACATTTAGTAACAGGTATTTGTCAAACATTTCCTCTACAACTCCAGCTGGGGCTTATAGCACCAGTGTTACTTATGTAATAACGGGTAATTTCTAAAAAACTGTGGATAACTCAGGCTTTTTTATTGATTAAGGCTTTGGATATTGATATACTATAAGTAAGTACTAGGTAAGTGCTTAAAATTATTATAAATAAAATTAAATTTAAATTATGTTAAAGAAAATTATTAGTTCCATTTCAATTTTAGCTTTTGTTTTTGGAACACTTGCGTATAACCCATTTATAGCTACAGCCGCTCAGATGACAAGTGTTAGAGATACACTGTCAACTGTTACTGTAAACACTACAGCTACACACACGATTACAGCTACTCTTGTTGGAGCTAACACTCTAGCTAACGGTGATACTGTAGCTTACGACTTTGTAAACGCTGATTTTACACTTAACGCTATAGGTAACTGGCAAACAACAGACTTTACTCTAAATGATGGTACAAACAGAGGTAACCCTGTGGCTGTCGGAGCTGCACCTTCTTGTTCTGCTGGTGCTAACAACTATACAGTAACAATAGATGTTACAAACGTAACATTTACTATCACTCCATGTTCTTCTTGGACACCTTCAGGTGCTGCGCCAACTGTTACATTTACAGTAAATGGAACAACTACAACAGGGACAGGTACAATGACCAATAAGTCAACAGATGTTGAATCATCAACTTTTTCTATAACTGAAACAACAGATAGTGCTACAGGTGCTGTAGTGGCAGAGACAAATGCTACTGTTACTATAACTGCTACTGTTTCTCCTACACTTACCTTCTCAAATGATGACAATGCTATAGGTTTTGGAACTCTTAGTTCTGGCTCTGTAAAATATGCTAATGCTGGTGCAACAGGTTCTGGAACAAGAACAACAGCGCATACTCTAGTGATTGGAACTAACGCCCCAACAGGGTATTCACTTACATATAATGGAGCGACTTTGACATCTGGGGCTAACACTATTCCAGGCGCAGACATAAACGCGGATGCTGATGGTACAGCAGGGACAAGTCAGTTTGCCTTAGCTGGTACAGAGACAGGAGGCGGTGCAATGAGTGCTGATTATGATGCTACTACTCCAAACTGGGACTTTGTAGCTTCTACTGTAACAACTATCGCTTCAGCTTCTTCTGCTACATCTTCCTCTAGTATAGCTATGGAATATTTAGCAAACACTTCTTCTGCGCAAGCTGCAGGTACATATGTTACAACACTTGATTATGTTGCAACTGGAAACTTCTAAAAATTCATTAATTTAAAAAAGAGAGTTTATGGTAAGAAAAATATTTTTAACGATTTCTATATCGGCCTTAGCTATTGTGCTATTTGCTACTAAGGCATATGCTCTTACCATTACTCCTATTCGATACGAGATCTCAGGAAATCCTGGACAAACCCTGACAGAAAAGATGGGTCTCGTAAATGAATCAAATAAAACTCAAACATTCTACGCTTCTTTTGCGAACTTTGAAGCACAAGGAGACACAGGAAGTCCTTCTTTTGTTGACGCTAAGGAAGGATTGGGTACATGGATGACAACAGAACAAGCATCAGTGACATTGGCTCCAGGGGCACAAAAAGAGATTTCTTTTAGTATAAAGATTCCTAAAGATGCAGAGCCAGGAGGTCATTTTGCTGCTATTTTTTGGGGTACTTCTCCAAGGGGAGGTTCACCGGGGCAAGTTTCTATCGGTACAAAGACTGGTCTTTTAGTGCTTCTTTCTGTTAACGGTGATGTAAAAGAGCAGGCGGGGCTTGTAGATTTTCAACTACATAACAACAAGCATTTTTATAAAACGCTGCCTGTCGGTTTCCAATATAGATTTTCAAACCAAGGAAGCGATAGAGTAAAACCAAAAGGAGATATTGTTATACGCAGTATATTTGGATGGGTTGCAAAAAGAATAAATGCAAATCCATACGATGGTAACGTTCTCCCTGGAACAACTCGAAAGTTCTCACCAGAGTGGAGCAAGAGAGACTCTGTAGAAACCAGAGATCAAGAAAATTCTAGAAATGAATCATATTCATTTAAAAAATCAGTAAGTGACGAGTGGCATAATTTTGCGCTAGGTATTTTTCGAGCAAAAGTAGTAGCTAACTTTGGTGTTACAAATCAGGTAGCAAAAAGTCATGCCGTTTATTTTGTAGTTTTTCCTTGGGAGCTGATATTGGTTGTTATAGTCTTGGCTATACCTGTTTACTTCATCCTTAGAACTATGCTCAGGAGATATAACAGATCTGTTATTAGAAGGGCTCAGAGGCAAATGGGTATAAGATAATGCTTTATGCAGGTATTATGTCTTTCAAAATTAAGCACATTATTTTTCTAGGAACACTATTTACCCTTTTAAACTTATTTTTTCCGAATAAAAATTTAAACGCTTTAACTCTAACAGAAACAGAAAACGTCTCTATAGGGGCTATTGTCGGCAGTATACCCACTATAGATCCTAGTCCAGGTGGAGGAACATATCAAAGCGGTGTGCGTTTCTCCGGATTGGCTTATCCAAACGCTCTTGTAACGGTTCAAAAGAGAGATAGTACTTTTGTAACAGTTACAGCTGATGAAAAAGGGGCTTTTTCTATTCTTATACCAGAGAGCTCATGGCAACTTTTTACTCTTTTTGCTGTTGATGTAAAAGGTCGTAAATCAACGCTTCTTAATTTCCCGACAATTCTTTATAGCGGGTATATAACAGATATTTCAGGGATAAGGTTTGCCCCAACATTAGTTACTGATAAGCTCTCTGTAAAAAAGGGTGATTTCATAACAGTTTCTGGTTCCGCTTTACCAAATTCAAACATCGAAGTTTCTTTTGAAGGGGAAGAATCCAAGACTTTTTATCTTGTTTCTGATAGCTTAGGCTTTTTTTCTGCCACAGTACCGCTTGATTTAAAAAATGGAGAATACGTAGTTAGAGCTTTTTATCCAAAAGACTCTAGAACGAGTAAGGCTCTTAAAATAACAGTAGGGAACTCTTCAATTTTAAGAAATGAGGCAACAAACAATATTCCTGGAGATTGCAACTTTGACCAAAACATCACCCTTGTTGATTTTTCAGTTCTAGCTTTTTGGTATGGAAAACCAAACCCGCCAAAATGTGTTGACGCTAATTCTGATAAAATAATAAACCTAGTAGACTTTAGTATCGTTGCTTTTTATTGGAATGGTTAAAGTATGAATAATAAAAAATTTAAAAAATCTATAATCATATTTTTATTTAGTTTTTTTGCATTGCTTATAAACAAGACAGAAGCCTCATCTCTTGATTTTTCTGTGTCAGAAAAAGTATCTGTAAATCAAAAGTTTTTCCTTGATGTTTTGGTCGATCCAGAATCTCAAAGTATAAACTCTATAGGAACATCAGTTGTTTTTGACCCCGAGATTTTTTCCTATGAAGGTTTCAGTTCAAAGCAAAGCAGTATTCCTGTTTGGGTAGAAGAGCCAAAACAAGAAAGTCGTGGAATTATAAATTTCTCTGGAGTTATCCCTGGTGGAATAGATAGAATATACGACCCATTAAATACAAGCAAAAGAGTTATCCCGGTAGTTAGACTGTTTTTTATCGCAAACAAAGAGGGTGTGGGCGAGTTTGCTTTTTATGAGCCTATGATTTTAAAAAATGATGGGCTTGGGACTAAGACAAGTGTTTCAGTAAATAAAAAGTTGGTCTCAGTTACGGCACAAGATTCTTCTACGCAAGAAGTGCCAGATTTGGTAGCTCCAGAGCCTTTTTCTATACAGATTATAGAGCGCTCTGTCTTTGGTAGAACTCCAAGACTTGCCGTTTTTTCTTCCAATGATGAGGGTGGCGGGATACAGCGATACGAAGTTTCTGTTGCTGGTGGGGTCTTTGTTGCTTCTTCTAGTCCTGTGCCTTTGCCGTATAAGTTTTTCTCTTATGAGGTTGTTGTTAGAGCTTATGACTATTCTGAGAACTTTAGAGAACAGAGGGTTATAGTTAGCGGTGAGAAGGTTTATGGTACAGGTATCATTATAGGAATATTTGCTATTATCCTTGGCTTTATTCGTTATAAATTTTATAATAAGAATAAGGTAAAAAATGAAAAGATTTAGCCTAGTTTTATTTTTGGTACTAACTTTAGCTTTACGCAAAGAGCTTTTTGCCGCTGAGACTTTTGTGATAAGTGCTCCCAGTAGAGACATAAGAGTAGGCGAGACTTTCCCTGTTACAGTTTTTGTAAGTAGTAACTCTCAAGCCATGAATGCTGTCTCGGGAACACTTCAAGCATCAGGAGGTCTTAGTGTTGGTGGTGTTTCAAAACAAAGTAGTATAGTTGATTTTTGGACAATAGAACCGCAGATTTTTGGCAGTCAGGTTAAGTTCGAAGGAGTTGTTCTCAATCCTGGATTTCAGGGTCAAAGTGGTAGGCTTTTTACTATAAACTTTTTAGCTCGAAAAGAAGGTAATGCTCTGCTGTCGTTTTCAGATGGGGCAATACTTGCAAATGATGGATTGGGAAGCAACATCATCGATTCACTTTCAACAAAAACAATAAAAATAGTCTCCGGTGCTCCTGTTATCGTTGACCCGATACCAAGGGTGCCTATTGCTACAGAGCAACCTGTCTCTAGTGGTAAGCTATTAGCACTTCCTGTCATAACTGAATATTCTCAAGTTGTTGACTCTTCTGGACGAGCTTTTATTAAAGGTAAAGGTGAACCTAACGCTCTAACAAAACTAGCCTTTAAAGATACTTCAGCGAAAAGTTTGGGGGAACAGTTCATTATTGCTTTACAAACAAAGAAACAAAAGCCAACAGAAGCGCTTGTTAAAAATGATACTCAGGGAGTCTTCCAGTATATTTCAGCCGATAACTTGGTTGCTGGCGCTTATAATGTCACCCCTTTCTTGGTTGAAGAAGATAATCAGACCCAAAAACCTGGATTTGGAGTCCAGCTCTTGGTTAACAACAGTAAGATGGTCAAGTGGTTAGTTGTTCTGATAAATGTTCTAGCTCTGCTTATACCTATAGTTTGTCTTGGTGTTATTATTTATTTTATCCCTTGGTACTCAAGACTCAGAATGAAGATTCTAAACCACAAAATAAAATTAGAAGACGAAAAGTTAACTCTTACAGAAAAGCAGATAAAAAAAGAAGAATCCTCGGTAGAGCAAACATAACTCAAGCTTTTGTTGTGATACAATATTTATATAAATATATGCTCCGTTATTTTTTACTAACAACTTTTTGTTTTTTAAGTATATTCTCTTTGGTGAGCGCCAATGTTCTTACTCCTGATCAGTCCTCTTGGCTCAAAAAACACAACAACACTTTGTTAGCTAGGCCAGAGCGTAACTATCCGCCTTTTTCTTTCCTTTCTTCTTCTACTAGTGCCAGACCCAAAGGTCTTGCTGTTGACTATCTAGATCTCGTCGCAAAAAAAGTAGGCGCACAAGCTACATTTTTGGAAGCTAAATCTAGAAACACCATACTCTCTGATATAAAATCAGGAAAAGAAGGCATTATACTTGCGATTGCGGAATCAAACGAAAGGTTAGACTACATGTATTTTTCAGAAGCTTTCATCTCTCTTCCCGCTGTTATAGTAGTAAGAAAAGATTTTAGACATCCAAAAGAGCTGACCTTGGCTGATTTTGAGGCCAAACAGTTGGCTGTAACAAATGGTTATGAAGCATTCGATTATATCAAAGACAACTACCCAAAAATAATTTTAGATCCCGTCTCTGATGACGAAGTCGCTCTACAAAAACTCCTCCTCGGAGAAGTCGACGCAGCTGTTATGGATCTAGCTTCTCTTTCATATTACACAAGCAAGGATGTGCTCTCTTATGTTGCTATTGGTGGACAAACTGGCTTTGAGTACAAACTATCTTTTGCTGTCCCAAAAACAATGCCTGAGATGATCACAATATTAAATGCTGGGCTGAAAGAGATAACACCCACAGAAAAAAGTATTATTTCTGACCGTTGGATAACATTTAAGGAAAACACAGATTCAAAAGGTGAGAAAGTCGCTAAGGTCTTACAAAGTCCGCTATGGATCTCTATAAGCATCATTGGGATAGTCATCATTATAGTTTTATTGACTTTGATAATTGCTCACTCGAGAAAGCATCATAGGTATCACATAGCAAGCCTAAAGAGGTCTAAGGAGGCTGCTGAACTCAAAACTGAGCTTACTCGACTAGAGTCTGCCAGCAACACCCTAGAGCAAAATTTAGAAGAAATAGACTCGTTAAAAAGGTCTATAGAGGAGAAGATCGAGCGTATAGACTAAGTGTTGATTTTAGGCCCATAAACACGCTACAATACCTTATAACAATATGCCCAAGCTCAGCAAATATATCTCAGCAGTGTTTCTGGCTATTTTTTGCCTAAGCTTTTTCAGTGCATCTATAGTTTCTGCTCAAGTATTGACTCCTACTCAAAATTTATGGCTAAATAAATACAATCGTACTATTTCTATAAAGCCGGAAAAGAGTAACCCCCCTTATGTTTTTTTGGGCTCTGGTACTTCGAGGAAGATCAAGGGCTTGTCAGCTGAATATTTAGAGGCAATTGCATCAAAAATCGGCGCAAAGCTCTCTTATGAAGAAGAGGCTTCTTTGGGTGAGATTTTAAAAGAATCTAAGGAGTTAGATTTCGACAGCATCATACTTTCTCTAAGCCCAACAGAGGAACTAGAGAAAAATTTCAATTTTACCGACTCTTACCTTACTATGCCAGCAGTTGTTGTTGTTAGAAAGGACTTCAAAGAAAAAAGCACCGTAACATCTTTGTCATCTTTTAAAAATAAAAAGGTAGCAGTAGGAGAGGGCTATCCAGTTGTTTCTTATATAAAGACCAACTATGAAAAGGTTGAAATAGTACCTGTCTCTGATGACGAAGTCGCTCTACAAAAACTCCTCCTCGGAGAAGTCGACGCAGCTGTTATGGATCTAGCTTCTCTTTCATATTACACAAGCAAGGATGTGCTCTCTTATATAAAAGCAGTCGGTCGTACTGGTTTTGAATACAAACACTCATTTGCGGTTCCAAAGTCAAAACCTGAACTTTTGCTTATACTAGACCAAGGGCTCAAGGCTCTCTCTGACGCTGAAAAGCAAGTTATCATAGATAAATGGATAGATATAGGTACTATAGATAACGCAAATAATCTAAAAGAATCTCCTGCTGATAACAACCTGCATTTGTGGCTTATATTTGCTGGTTTTATTGTTCTTATCATAGCTACAGTTGTCACTGTTGTAACACTGAGGAAAACTCAAATAAAAATGCTTTTTAGTAGAACTAGAAAAAAAGAAACCGTTAGTGAAGTTGAAGATGAGCTAAAAGAATTGCAGAGAGTACACCAGTCTCTCAAAGAAGAAATGGAGCATGTCACTGCTTTAGAAGAAGATATAGAAAAAAAGATTCATAGTGTTGAATAAGAAAACCCATCCTTGTGATGGGTTTTCTTATGCCGGAGTCCCTTGTCAGACTTGAAAGACCTTTCGCTTTAGTTATGCGTTGACAGAACTCTACCAACTGTTTGTATATCCTTGAGTGGTTGTACGATTCGGCTCGAACCTATTTCATCAAAAATTCATAAATGTATTAAATGCGGACTCGGTTTTGCGAAAGCTCTTTTTTGGGGACACGGATTTCGCAAAACCTCGGCTGATTCTTTTTTGGCATTCGCCTCTGGTTCTGGGTTCTCCCGCAGGAGGGGTTTGGGGAGGAATGCGGGCTTCTAAGAAAGAAACAGGACTAAATCATTGTCTCAGTCATTTCTCTGCTATGTATTGTCCAAGTCTAAAGGGGATGCACCCTCGGCATCCGCCTCGGGCATTTCCGCTATGGCTACTCGCGCCTAGGTGCCTATGTGCGGGTTATCACCCGCGCTTCTTAGGGAGAGGAAGTCTCCTCTCCCTGGGTCGGGCGATATACTCCTCGTTCCTCGTCGTGCGCCCTCGCCACACCCACTCCACGCTTTTCATATTAGCGTGTATCTTTTGCTTCGCTATTTACATATTCCACTTCGATTACCCACGGCGCTCATCCTTTAGCCATTGGACGCTCATAGCGGAAATGCCCGAGGCTCAGATGCAACTGCGCTTGACCCAGTCCGCCTGAATACAGGCGGACTATCCCACCCATTCGCGCGCACGGAAGACACTCCCCGTGAATAGGTCATCGCTCCATTTCTAAACTCAAAGATTGACTTTTATGGTTTATTATGCTATTATACAGCTCGGAACAGCTCTTTTACATCTACTTGCAACATAGCCATAGCCAAAAGGTTCTTATCTCTAAGCACTTTTTGGCTATGGCTATACCACGAAGGTATAGTCCGATGGCACAAACAATTAAAACGATGACGCCATGGACACTATGACCCCATCAACAGAACCTGTTACCGAAGGTCAAATCGGTAAATTAAACCAAAACTTGACTGCACGATTACTGAAGCACAAAAATGAGCTTCCAAGTAATCTTTTCCAGCAAGTGCTTGGAGATGAAACATTATTGGATGAGATGTATGCTTCAATCCTTAAACGTGTGGATGCGATCAGTAATCTGATTATCCGCAAGGTAAAAGTAAACCGCAACCGATCACCAAAAGAAATGTTGGATGCCACAGGCAGGAAGCAATACACTGATAGCGGTGTTGTTGCCAAAATGCCAAAAGGAGAAGGCGAAGAAACAGAAGTTTTCTTCTTTAACCTTGGTCGCTTTGTTAATGACAACGACCTGGAAAAAGAATATGACCTCCGTGGATTAAAACCCGCCGACCCGTATTCACAGGCTGCTGTAAACGAAGCTGATCCTGCCTTTGCTGACAAATATCCTAATGGTACACACTGGAAGGATGCAAATGGTAAATGGTGCTTTGCCGCGTTCGACCGCTGGAATGGCGGCGGGCGTAGCGTGTTTGTCAGTCGTGGTGATGACGGCTGGGATGACGGTTGGTGGTTCGCTGGTGTTCGCAAGTAGTACTTAGGATTTTGTTCACTCTGTCCTATTTTGACACTTTGAACTTTGCCCTTCGTTCGCAAAAAGTTTTGGAGGTTTTACAAACTTCCTACCCCTCGCATAAAACGCAGGGGTATTTTTTATGCTAAAATAATCATGGCAGTAGGTGAATATGTGGACGATCACGATTGTCCGCTACCGATCCCAGTATCCATACATTGAGAATATCTAGGGCTACGGCTTAGGATAGAGTGGTGTATGTAGAAACTTCAAACAAAAAATGAAGATACTTGGTACAGAGTATCGAGCGATTATGATCGCAAATACGATACAGCCCCGAGAGTATTCAAAGGGCAGTGGCACAGATGATACTTTGTACAAATTGCCACGTTCAACCACTGGAATGACGACGAGCGTAACGTGAATGTCAATCGTAATGATAACGACTGGAATGACAATTGGTGGTTCGCTGGTGTTCGCAACTCTCTTCTTTCTCCCTCAACTATTTAGTTGGGGGAGTTTTGTTTTGTAAGCTGTCCGTTCCAACCGCCGAGCATTTTCCCGATTTCTTCAAGTGGTACAGAGAGGGCGATGTATTTCCTATTATCTATAGATTTCGTTTCCCATACAATCATCAGTAAGATTTTAAGAGTATCTACTTTCCGTATAGAGAGCCGTACATAGGTTTGTTTCTCGCTACGGGGAAGAAATCCTGCAAGTGAGATAGCTTCCATTATTTCTACGAACAAGGCATCAATCCGTACTCCAAGCGAGTAGCGATGGGCTTTAGGCAAGTTTTGATAATACTGATACCATAAGATATACACAGTTTTGAGTTTCTGAAGTACTGGTAAAAGCGTTGTCGGGGGGGGGTATCTTTATAGTTATTATGGCTCGGATTCAGTTTATTCATACATATCAATATATCATTTCTCTTGAAAATCTCCTCCTTGCGTGGAAAGATTTTTTGAAAGGTAAAAAACTCCGAAAAGATGTCTTGGATTTTGAGCGAAATTTAATGGCGAATATCATAGAGCTTCACAATGAACTTTCACAAAAAACATATAAGCACTCCGACTATTACGCATTCAATATATCTGACCCAAAGCCACGAAGTATACATAAAGCAAGGGTGCGGGATAGACTGCTTCACCATGCACTCTATCGGGAACTCTATCCATTCTTCGATAAGACATTTATAGCTGACTCCTATTCTTGCCGAGAGCGAAAGGGAACACATAAAGCGTTACAACGATTTAAAATGTTTTCTGACACAGTATCAAAAAATAACACAAGAACAGTATGGATTTTGAAATGCGATATACGAAAGTTTTTTGCATCCATTGACCATAGTGTACTTATCGGGATTATCAAGAAATATATTTCTGACGAAGACATACTCTCTTTGTTATCAGGTATCATCGGGAGTTTTCATTCGACACGAAAAGAGGTTGGGCTTCCACTTGGCAATCTTACCTCGCAGATATTCGTAAACATATATATGAATGAGTTTGACCAATTCGTGAAGCACAAGTTGAAAGCACAATACTATATACGCTATGCTGACGATTTTGTTTTTCTGTCTGAAGACAAGAAATGGTTGGAAACGATACTACCCCAAGTAGGTTCTTTCCTAAAAGAACGACTCAAGCTATCACTTCATCCCAATAAAGTTTTTATAAAGACGCTTGCCTCCGGTGTTGATTTCCTCGGCTGGGTACATTTTCCCGATCACCGCATAGTAAGAACGGCAACGAAACGCAGGATGTGGAAGCGTATCAAAGAGAAAGAGGGCAAGGAAGAAACAGTTCAGTCGTATCTCGGGCTATTGAGCCACGGAAACGCAGAGAGGCTCGCGGGGCAAGTTGTTGAGTATGTAAAGCGTTCTCAAACGGCCGATTTTAACAAGGAATAGGGGGGCAACACCCTTGCCAAAACGCTCGGGGGGGGGTATAATAATAGAATGAGATTAAAATCCGTTTTTAGTTTATTCATATTATCAATAATGTTTTTCTCTGCGACAAAAGCGTTTGCAGATAGCACCTCCGGTTATGCCTGGAGCGAGAATACTGGCTGGATAGATTTTTCTCAAGTGACTGTTTCAAGTAGCGTACTTTCCGGCTATGCGTACAGTCCGAACATCGGCTGGTTGTCGCTCAATTGTGATAACACTAGTTCATGCGGTACCACTGATTACAAAGTTTCAAATTCCTCCGGCACACTCTCAGGTTACGCGTGGAGCGAGAATACTGGCTATGTGGATTTCTCTCAGGCGACCATCAACACAAGCACTGGAATTTTTTCTGGCTACGCATATAGCCCAAATATCGGTTGGATCTCTTTTAACTGCGCCAACACTTCAAGTTGCGGGACAGTGGACTACAAAGTGACGACTGCGTGGCGACCACCAGTCACGCCCGCACCAAGTACTAGTCACAGTAGTGGGGGAGGGCGAATAATCACACAGTGCAACAATGGCATTGACGATGACCACGATGGGAAGATTGATTTAGCTGATCCAGATTGCAAAGGATCGTATTTGACTGCAAGCGAGGGAACTATTGTGATTACAACACTTCCGACAACTTTACCTACTACAGTGTGTACACTCAACTTCACTCAAACTTTAAAGCTGACAATTCCTCGGATGAATAACACCAACGTCAAAGACTTGCAAATATGTCTCAACAAAAAAGTTCAGACATTGTCGCCACCTTTAGTGACTGACGGCATTTTTGGTCCAAAGAGCAAGCAAGCGGTGGTAACGTTTCAAAAAAATAATACTCTCACAGCAGATGGCATCGTCGGTCCTATTACAAGAAATAAATTAAATAGTAAATAATATGAAAAAGTTTCTAAAAATCGGTTCCTTTGTTCTCGTCGCATTTATAATCGGTGCATTTGTCCGCACAAGTTTTGCAGGTTCGCTTACTCCGCCTGGAGTTCCGGCAAGCACGATGTACACACTCGATGGCATTTACAACAGACTCATCGACAACACGACAAGCCAAGTCGAAGGTTCGGCTTCGTTTACTACGCCTGGCTCTGTGTCTGCGACATTTCACACCCTCAAGCAGATTTATGAAAGCATTCCGACGCTTGATGCGACTAAAATACTCACAGGGACGACATATATGGGCGTTGCAGGTACTGCATCGGCTGGACAAGCTGGACTACCAAAAACTGGTCAGACTGATTGTTGGGATGCAAGTGGTACTCCAATATCGTGTACTGGTACCGGACAAGATGGCGACTACGAAAAAGGTTTACCCACAAGCGGCGCGCGATTTGTAGATAATACTGACAGCACGATTTCGGATAACGCGACAGGACTTATGTGGAAAAAATGTTCCGAAGGACAATCAGATACTGACTGTTCGGCTGATTCTGCTACTGGACTTGACTGGACGACTGCGCTCTCGACCTGTGAAGCCGATACCACAGCGGGACACAGTGACTGGCGCTTGCCAAATAGAATCGAACTTCTTTCCATTGTGAGCCTTGCCACAGTCAACCCTGCCATCGATACGACATTCTTCCCAAACACACAGTCGGGCAGCTACTGGTCGTCCTCTACCTATCAGGGTCCGGGCGGTGAGGGCGGCGCCTGGCTCGTGAGCTTCGGCGATGGCTACTCTGATGCGGTTGGTAAGGCCGAGGGCGGCTATGTCCGGTGTGTTCGATAATTCTTTGATGATTTGTTTATTTGATAATTTTTGCGGTTTTTCTTTGGGTTCTTTTCTCGATTCTTTTTATTCCTTTGGTTATTCTTCCCCTCGCGTTTTCGCGAGGGGGGGGGGTGATATTTTTCTATGGCTCAATACCAACACCTCCCTATCTATAGCGCAACGTTCAGGCTCCTGAAAGAGTTCTACATTCGTGTGCCGAAAATAGACAAGCAATACAAGTACACGCTCGGCGCATCGCTCCTTGCAAGCGCGATGGAAGCAGTACGGCTGATCGTAAAAGCCAATAGCACTCCGGTTGAACACAGGAGTGCTGTTTTGAGTGAGTTGGTTTGGAAGATTGAGGAGATTACGATTATGCTCCGCGTAGCCGAGGAGCTGAAGCAGTTCGCTTCGCCGCGGCAATACTTGTATCTGGTCGAGCAAGTGGTGGATTGCGCGCGTCAAGCAGAGGGTTGGAGAACTTCGTGCAGTCCGAAAAAAACTGCGCCCACCCAGAATAAGACAACTATAAAAACATTGTTTTAGTGAGGACGAGGAGTTCAGTGTGTGCTCTCAGAATTATTTTTAATAGTTCTGAGGATAAACGAAACGAATTTGCGCTGTACGTCCGACACGGACAGTCACGCACATATCATATTTCACAGTCGGACAACTACTGGTCGTCCTCTACCTATCAGAATCCGGGCAATGAGAACAACGCCTGGAACGTGAACTTCAACAATGGCAACTCTGATGCGAATGATAAGACCAATGGCAACTATGTCCGGTGTGTTCGAGAACTCCTCTATCGAACCCTCTGCTTTATGCGCACAATAACAGACCAAATGAATACAGTAGAAACTATTTTTACCTTAGAGAATCTCTGGCTGGCGTACAAGAGCTGTATCAAGCGTAAAAAGAAAACAGTCAATCGACTTCGGTTTGAACTCTTGCGGGAGCGCGAGCTTATCAGTCTGCGGAAAGAACTCACTGAACGGACATACTGCATCAGTCGACATATTTCTTTTGTCGTGACTGACCCGAAGCCGAGAGAGATTTTTGCTGCCGACTTTCGTGATCGGGTTATACACCATATTATTTACAACGAGCTTGCTCCTTTGTGCGAAAGTTGGTTCGTGCCAACTTCGTATGCCAATAGGGAAGGCAAGGGGACGCACTCAGGATTCAAGCAAGTGCGTGCCTATGCCCGAGAGCGCCCGAATGATTGGTATCTGAAGCTTGATGTCGAGAGCTTCTTCCGTTCGATTGACCGACCAATTCTTTTTGATGTCATCGCAGGGCTTATCAATCAGCAAGAAAAACCCGAGTGGTGGAAAGGGGATATGCTTTGGATTTGCGAGCAGGTTATCTTTTGTGACCCGACACTTGATTATATTTACAGGGGAGATACTGCACTCAAAGCACTTATCCCGAAACATAAATCACTCTTTTACTCCGGCGGTACGGGCTTGCCGATAGGGAACTTGACCTCGCAATTCTTCGCTAACTGCTATCTCGACGGGCTTGATAAATATATCAGCCAGACGCTCGGATTTCCTCGCTACGCGAGGTATGTGGACGATTTCGTATTTCTTGATGCGGATAAAGAAAAATTAAAGAGTGCGGTGGTACAGATAGAAGTGTGGCTGAAGAGAGAACGCAAGCTCAACATCCATCCGCGGAAAATTATCTTGCAACGAGTGCGCCACGGTATTGACTTCGTCGGGTATATTATCAAGCCCACTCATGTCCTCGTTCGTCGGGCAACTGTTGGAAGGTGTAAACAGAGGGCAGAAAAATTGAGGCTTCCTTGCCACGAGAAAACGCGAGAGAAATTACAAGCTGGCATAAGCTCATATCTCGGACATTTTTCTCATGCCAATAGTTATCGCTTACGGAATAAGTTTAAACATTTTCTCAAAGACCCAAAATAACCCCCGCATTCCTCCCCAAACCCCTCCTGCGGGAGAACCCAGAACCAGAGGCGAATGCCAAAAAAGAATCAGCCGAGGTTTTGCGAAATCCGTGTCCCCAAAAAAGAGCTTTCGCAAAACCGAGTCCGCATTTAATACATTTATGAATTTTTGATGAAATAGGTTCGAGCCGAATCGTACAACCACTCCATCACTCGCATTTCGTCGGGAATACTAAAATTAGCACGGGCGGCGCGAAGCGCCGACCACGGATTTTCGCCTGATTTTGAAACAGCATTCTCGGAATTCGGCGCGCTCGCACGCACTGTTTTGTTTTGGAGGAGGAGGTTCGAAATCAAATGCAATTTTTGCTATTTACATACAAAAAGAATTTTTGTTAGAATCAATAAATGAGTGAAAAATTCTTTTTGTATGCTCGCAAGTCAACTGATGTCGAGGATAAGCAGGTTCTTTCGATTGAAGCACAACTTCAAGAATTGCGAGACTATGCCACGCGAGAGAATATTGAAATCTCCGCCGAGTATGTGGAAAAACAATCTGCCAAGATTCCTGGTCGTCCGATATTTAACGAGATGCTAAATGAAATTGAAAAACTCGGCGGAAATATTCTCGCGTGGCATCCTGACCGTCTCGCTCGTAATTCTGTTGATGGTGGGCGTATTATCTATCTCCTCGACACAGAAAAACTTGTGAGTTTAAAATTCCCGACATTTTGGTGTGACAGCAGTTCACAAGGCAAGTTTATGCTCAATATGGCATTTGGACAAAGCAAATACTATGTGGATTCTCTTTCCGAAAATACGAAGCGCGGTTTGCGGCAGAAAGTCAGGCGTGGCGAATATCCAAGTCTGGCTCCGGTGGGGTATATAAACGATTCGAGGACGAAAACTGTTGTTGCTGACAAAAAGACTGCTCCGATTATTCGCCAAGCATTTGAACTTTACGCAAAAGGAGATTCTACACTTCAAAGTATCGGCGAGTATTTTGAAGCAAACCGCTTGCTAACCAAACAAGGAAAGAGAATCCACATCTCGCGTACGACCTTTATCCTCTCAAATCCATTTTATTACGGACATTTCAGGTTTAATCTCGAAGTACACGAAGGCAAGCACGAGCCAATCGTGTCAAAGAAACTTTTTGACCAGGTGCAAGAAGTGATGGAGCGGAAAAGTCGTCCGACTGGTAAGCATAAGAATAATCCACAAGCATATTGCGGACTGCTTTCGTGCGCGTCGTGCGGAATGCAAATAACTGGCGAATACAAGGTAAAAACGCAGAAAAATGGTACTCAACATTTCTATACATATTATCGCTGTACCAAGAAATCAAAAACTCAAAAATGCCCTGAACCTTGTATTCGAGCAGAAAAAATGGACGCGCAAATTTCATCACTTCTTCAAAAAGTTTCTATGCCACAAGATTGGGCGGATTATCTGAATGAAAGACTTGAAAAAGACAAAACGGAATCCGCCCAATCTGTTCATATTTTTGTTTTCGAAAACGAGAAAAAGATACAAGGCATCACAGTGAAGCTCCAGCGACTTTTAGACGGATATTTAGATCAAGATATAGAAAAGGAAATTTATCGAGCGGAAAAAGCAAAATTATTATCCGAGAAAAAGTCGCTGGAGGAAGAAATCTCTCGTTCGGAGAGCAAACAAAAATTGTGGCTCGAACCGATGGCAAAATGGATAAAAGAGGCTCAGGATATGGAAAAAATCGCATTGGATAGCAACTTTTTAGATAAAAAGGTTGCTGCCAAAAAAGTCTTTGGCTCGAACCTCCTCCTTGGCGAAAAAACAGTGCGTGCGAGCGCGCCGAATTCCGAGAATGCTGTTTCAAAATCAGGCGAAAATCCGTGGTCGGCGCTTCGCGCCGCCCGTGCTAATTTTAGTATTCCCGACGAAATGCGAGTGATGGAGCCGCTTGTCAGACTTGAACTGACGACCTTCGCTTTACAAAAGCGTTGCTCTACCAACTGAGCTAAAGCGGCATGTACTGGATGTGCTAACCAGTGTCTGTTTTATTGCTAATCATTATATCCACCAAAACAGATAAGGTGGCGTAATCGGCTCCAAAAAATGGGGCCAACTGAACTATATTTTACACATTTTTTGTTTTTCGTCTAGCTTTTTTCTTTTCACTAGATGGTACTTTTGTTTTATCCTCAGAAATACTCATTAGGAAGTAAGAGGATGGCCCATGCTCTAGACCTGCTAGTTCGTCCTTTTTTTCAAAAACACTTTTGGCTTTTGGAAAGATATAAAAGAACGCTTTGGCTATTATTTTTGTAGCAAGATCTCTAAGTGTGTTTATTATTCTTAAAAACAAAAACCAAAACTTTCTAGTCTCTCTTAGATACTTGTTTGATATTTGTTTTATTTCAACATTTGTTTCTTTTTTGTGTGCTTCTCTGAAGATAAGAAACATAACAAGGAACCACAATGCCAAGATAGAGATTATAATCGCAAAAACTTTGCCAATCATGTTTTTTAGTTTAGTGTGTAGAGTTTAAATGAGACTACTTCTGCACCGGCACTATCAGCTACTTTGCCGATAGTCATTTCTGGATTTTTGAAAAATGGTTGATCGAGTAGGGTTTGTTCTTTGAAATATCCAGATATTTTTCCTTCCATCATTTTTGCTTTTATGTCTTCTGGTTTACCGCTTTCGTCTACTTCTTTTTTCAAAACTTCTATAACAGCTTCTCTGTCGCTCTCTTTGATATCTGTAGCTTGTAGGTATGTAGGCTTCATTGCGCTTATATGCATAGCTATGTCTTTGGCTACATCTACATTGCCTCCCTTCAGTACAACCAAAGCAGCGTTTTTGCCGTTAAAGTGAATGTATGTACCAATAGTCTCTCCAGAATACTCATCTATTGTACCGAGTTGGATGTTTTCTCCAGTCTTTAATACAGCTTCGTTTATAGCGCTTGGTGCTTGTTCTTTAGCTTTTTCAGCCCCTTCGGTCCACGCAATAGACAAGATAGCTTCTCCACAGTCTATAAAGCCTTGGTTTTGAGCTACGAAATCAGTCTCACAGTTTAGAGTTACTACTACTGCTTTGCCTCCCTCAGACTTTATAAATACTCGGCCATCAACAGCAGTTCTATCTGACTTTTTTTCAGCCATCTCACTACCTTTTTTGCGGAGGATAATCAAAGCCTTTTCCATGTCGCCACCTGCTTCTTCAAGGGCCTTGCGACATTGCATAACTGATACACTTGTTTTGTCTCTTAACTCTTTAACCTGTTCTGTTGTAATTGTTGTTGTCATTTTTATTTTTTATAAAAACTTCCTTGATATCTCTTTTCAAAATGCACGCATATCCGTCTGCTGACGGATTGCTCTGCTCGGCTCAGACAGCCTACGCAGGGCATTCTTCAAAGAATATCTTCGTCCGTTTTATTTACCTTTTAAACTTTACGAACTTTATAACTTTAAAAACTTTTTACTTACTAAATGCGTCCTTAAGTATACCAAGAACTGTAGAAATACTAGAAGCACTACTGTCGTTAGCGATGATAGGGTAAGAGATAGCGCGGATAGAACAGTCTGTATTTCCGATAGCTATAACTGGCACTCCAATCTTTCGAGCTTCTGCTATGGCGATGTGTTCCTTTTTTGTATCTACTATTACTACAGCGTCAGGCATTTTTGTAAGACCTGTCAGGCCACTAAAGTATTTGTTGAGACGATCCATCTCTCTGTTTAGAAGGATTTGTTCCTTTTTAGTGTATTTATCAAATCCACCACTTGAGCGCTCTTCTTTGAGCTCTTCTAGGCGAGCAATTCTTCTTTTGATTTCAGGGAAGTTTGTGAGTATCCCACCGATCCATCGCTCTGTTACGTATGGCATTTTGAGAGATTGTGCTACTTCCATAACTATATTTCTAGCTTCTGGTTTAACACCTACAAAAAGCACAGTCTTACCTGCTTGGCCAAGCTCTGACAAAAATGCACAAGCCTTCTCCATAAGAGGAGTTGTCTTTTCTAGATCGATAATATCTACACCACCTTTTGTTCCATATAGGTATGGAGTAACGGTAGGGTGACGACGAGTACGTGAGTATCCAAAGTGGACACCTGCCTCCATAAGAGGCGTTAATGATAGTTCTTTTTTCATATTTTTACTAATCTGTACGAGCCCTTCTTTGGTAACCTTAGGGACTTTACCCTGAGCTTGCCGAAGGGCTTGCTTAACTGAATAATTTCGCCCATGAATGGACGATTTAATTTAACATTTCCAAGGCCTTTTGGCAAGGTTGTATATTTGACTTTATATATTATCTATGCTATAATATATAAGATAATCAAATTGTACAAAATTTTAAAAACTGAATATGAAAAAATACATTATCTTAGCCTTTATGGCTTCAGTGGTTTTAATTAGTTGCAAAGATAAAGTAACTACACAAAAAGTTACTGAAACAACAGTTTCCGGTGAATTTGACGAAACGCCACCCTTGCCGCAGGATCGCCTGGACAGCCTCGTTTATGATGTTGTGACTAAGTTGCAACATTTTGCTGATACCAATGAACACTTCAAAGGTATTAAGGTAGAATCTTATGCCGCATTGAAGGACATAAGGTATATCACTGGAGTGTATGAGATTTTTGCCAGGTACGACTCTGAAAATGTCTGGGACGAAATAGAGCACTATAGTGCGGTTTATGATTTCAGCATTGCAAAGGAAGATTACAATGTGGCAGACACATCATGGTCGTCAGATGATATGGGCGATTATATGCATGTGAATAAAAACGCAATCAGAAAAGGCGAAATCGTGGTTAGAGATGGAGGCGATGTCCTCTTCCATACAAAAAGCTTAAAAGAAGCACAATCGCAGTTGTATGAAGCACTGGTTGATGCAGTCTACGGACCTTCACATCAACCCCCGCATCCTATGAAGCTTACCGGGTATTCAGCATACCCAAAAGGGAAAATCTTTTAAAAAAACAAAAGATAAAGCCGATACTAAAAAGTACCGGCTTTTTTAATGTTTAATAATTATGCAGCTTCTCGGATTATGTCCTGGCATTCTTCTATTGTTTTTCGAGCACACATTTTTATAACCTCAGGTTTACTTTTTTTGAAATTCTCGTAAGCATTTTTTGCATCTCCTACCTCATCTGAGTTAATAGTAAGCGCCTCAGGGTCTGCCAAAAATGCCATCCAGAGTGGTTGACCACTAGAATCAACATCTTCAATCACTCTTTCTTCACGTTCATCTGACTGTGGGCCTATTAAACTTTCTTCAAAATTTTTCATACTTTTATATTATACTCTTAAAAAATCAAAAGCAAGCAGGCTTTTTTTATTGCTCAAAATATGCGATTATGTAGGTATGAGACAAAGCCAGCTTTTTACCCGTACCAAGAGAGAAAACCCTTCTGATGAAGAGGCAAAAAATGCCCAACTACTTATTCGTGGGGGTTATATTTATAAAGAAATGGCAGGAGTTTATGCTCTGCTTCCACTTGGGCTTAGAGTTGTAAATAAGATAAAAAAGATAGTTGGAGAAGAAATGGAGAAGATTGGTTCTCAAGAAATCATAATGACCACTCTTCAAAACAAAGAGATTTGGGAAAAAACAGATCGTTGGAGTGATGACAATGTAGATATTTGGTTTAAGTCACAATTAAAAAATGGAGCAGAAGTAGGTTTTGGTTGGTCTCATGAAGAGCCTATTGTGGAGATGATGAAATCTTTTGTTTCTAGTTATCAAAGTCTTCCTGTTTACGTTCATCAATTCCAAAACAAACTCCGAAATGAAGTTCGCGCAAAAAGCGGTATTATGCGTTGTCGTGAATTTGTTATGAAAGATATGTATTCTTTTTGTGAGACAGAAGAAGACCATATGAAGTTTTACAATCTCGCAACTGAAGCTTACTTAAATGTTTACAAACGACTTGGGCTTGGTGATATTACTTATGTAACTTCTGCTTCAGGGGGTGCTTTTACAAAAAACTTTAGTCACGAATTTCAAACTATTTGTGAAGCAGGTGAGGACGTTATTTATGTTCACAAAAAAGAAAATTATGCAGTTAATGAAGAGATTTTTAATGACGAGACGTTAGCTAAGCTGGGTGCTCAAAAAGAAGATTTTGAAATGAAAAAAGCCGCTGAGGTAGGAAATATTTTTACTTTTGGAACTGAAAAATGTGAAAAGATGGGTCTTTATTTTACAAATTCTGAAGGAGAGAAAAAGCCAGTTTTCCTAGGTTCTTATGGCGTAGGTGTCACCCGTTTGGTGGGAGTTTTAACTGAAATATTTTCAGACGACAAAGGCATAGTTTGGCCACGTGAGATAGCTCCATTTGCAGTGCATTTGATTCGGCTCGGTGAAGACATGGCTGAAGCTGAAAGTTTGTATAAAGAATTAACCGAAAAAGGCGTTGAGGTTTTATTTGATGATCGAGCAAACGCAACAGCGGGGGAGAAGTTTGCTGATGCTGACCTTTTAGGTATGCCTATGCGTGTTGTTGTTTCAAAGAGAAGTCTAGAAGCTGGTGGGGCTGAAATAAAAGGTCGCACCGAAACTGAAAGTCGAGTCGTCCCTCTTTCTGAGGTCCTTTCTGCTCTTACCACTAACCACTAGAACCTAGCCACTAGAAACTAAAATGATGTTCAAAAAGCTTTATAGTCGATTTTCAAATGATATAGGGATTGATCTTGGAACTGCAAATACGCTAGTTTATTTGAAAGGGCATGGCACTGTTATCAACGAGCCTTCTATCGTAGCTCTCAACCAAAAAACCGGACAAATAGTTGCCATAGGTAGAGAAGCCAAAAAAATGGACGGCAAAACCCCAGCTCACATTTCGATAGTTCGCCCTCTTGTTGAAGGAGTGGTTTCTGATTTTGAGGTCACAGAAGAAATGCTGGCTTATTTTATAAGAAAGGTAGAAAAGATGAACAAAAAGTTTTTTCGTCCGCGTGTTGTTATTGGAGTACCGAGTGGTATTACCAATGTAGAAATGCGTGCTGTTTATGATGCCGCTATCAATGCCGGAGCGCGAGAGGTGTTTTTGGTAGAAGAAGCTATGGCAGCAGCTATCGGAGTGCGTTTGCCAGTTCTTTCTTCTACTGCTTCGCTGATAGTTGATATTGGTGGCGGGACTACTGACGTAGCTCTTATTTCGCTCGGTGGGATAGTGCGGTCGCTAAACTTGCGTGTGGCAGGAGACCACTTCAATGCTCGCGTTATAGAATATTTGCGAGATGAATTTAAACTTTTGATAGGAGAGCAAACAGCCGAACAAGTAAAGATATCTATAGGTTCTGCTGTGGAGACGGATTATGCTGAACTCGAAGTCCGAGGTCGAGATATGATCACCGGCCTTCCAAGAGCTCTTGTTGTAACAGATGGAGATATCAGAGAAGCTCTAGAGTATCCAGTTTCTTTGCTTGTCTCTGGTATTCGAGAAGTTTTGGAAACTGCTCCGCCAGAGATGGTTGCTGATATTATCTCTAGTGGTGTTATCCTTACAGGCGGGGGTGCACTTCTAAAAGGTTTACCAAATCTCTTGGCGCAAGAGCTCAAACTACCTATATATATAGCCGAAGACCCCCTCTCTGCAGTTGTTAGAGGTACAGGGATTATTTTGGAATCATTTGAAGAATACAAAAGCACACTGCTTTCCATAGAAGACCATGTCACAGTTTCGTAAAAACAGATCTATAAATTGGAGAAAAATTATTTTTGTAATAATACTACTTTTTGTTGTTTGGTTTTTGTTTTCATGGATCAAAAAGTTTAGAGGTTTGGGCGCGCCTATTTATAGTGACGTCGCTTCATTGACGTTTCTCTCAAAACAATCTTTGATAAAAAAGGTTGTCGAACTTCAAAGTGCTATAGATGTACAAAATGCTTCTCTAATAGTTCTCTCTAGTTTAGAAAAAGAAAATGAAAATTTAAAAAAAGAGTTTGGCAGAGAAGGATTTATCAAAGGAACTTTGGCTAGAGTTATAGTCCCACCAAATCGTTCTATTTATGACACACTTGTTATTGATGTTGGGAGCAATCTTGGTATCTCTGTAGGACAAAATGTTTATGCGTTTGGGTCTATTTCTCTCGGGACTATTTCGGAAGTTTCTGAAAATTCTTCAACAGTGCTTTTGTACAGCTCTCCTGGTAGGGAGACAGTCGGCTCTGTAACAGCTAGCGACCTGAACATTACTCTCATCGGTCGAGGCTCTGGCGAATACGAAGTTCGTATGCCTAGAGATATAGCTTTCAATGAAGGCGACATTATCACTGACCAATCTCTCGCGCTTCACCCACTCGCTTCTATCCAAAAGATAGTCACAGACCCTCGTGATCCATTCCAAAGGCTTCTCGCCAAGGCACCGGTGAATTTACAGACACTTAAATGGGTGGTGGTGAAATAATTTCCATGAAATTCTCTATCGAAAAAAAACTAGAAGGTACACTTGCTCGAGCTGGAACTATTGAGACCCAAAATGGCGTTATAGAAACTCCGGCTTTTGTAGTCGTCGGCACTAAAGCCACAGTCAAGGCTCTGACAGCCGAGCAGATCAGAAGCCTGGGTGCGCAAGTAGTCTTGGCAAATACCTATCACTTATATCTTCAGCCAGGTACAGATATAGTTGAAAAAGCCGGAGGCTTTGGAAAGTTTATGGATTGGCATGGTCCGACTATGACTGACAGTGGAGGCTTCCAAGCTTTTTCTTTGGGTGCTGCATTTGGAAGCGCTGTTTCCAAGGTTGCTTCAGCTGATGCACCTGTTGAAGATATTTCTTCGACCGCAGGGCAACTCGCAAAGGTCACAGATGAAGGCGTGACATTCAAAAGTCATATAGATGGCTCTACGCACTTCTTTACCCCTGAGAGTTCTATGGAGGCACAATGGAAGATAGGAGCTGATATGATATTTGCTTTTGATGAATGTACTAGTCCGACAGCTCCTTATGAATATCAAAAAAAATCCCTCGATAGAACCTATGAATGGGCCAAGCGTTGTCTTGCAAAACATAATGAACTAGATTCAGAAAAGAAGCAGGCTTTATTTGCAGTTATTCAGGGCGGAAGACACCAAGATTTAAGAGAAGAAGCCGCCAAAACTCTTGGTGCGCTAGCGTCTAGTCCTGAGCTTGCCGAAGGATTTGATGGATATGGAATAGGAGGCTCCTTTACCAAAGATGATATCGCAACCGCTGTTTCTTGGGTCAACAAAATATTGCCCGAAGAAAAACCTAGACATCTTCTCGGGATAGGAGAGCCGAGAGATCTTTTTGATGCTGTCGAGGCAGGGTGTGATCTTTTTGATTGTATAGCCCCAACTCGTATGGGACGACATGGAACACTACACACTCATGACGGCAGACTAAATATTCGCAATGCAAAATTTGTGGATGATTTTACTCCTATAGAAAATGATTGTTCTTGTTATACATGCGCTCATCATAGTCGGGCGTATATTGCGCATCTTTTCCGAGCAGATGAAATGACTGCTGCAACTTTGGCTTCTATACACAACATTCATTTCATATTGAGACTTGTTGAAAAGATGAGACAAAGTATCTTTGACGGGGACTTCTTTGAGTTTAAGAAAGACTTTTGCTCTAGATATTATAAAGAGGTATAATATTTAGTATATGACACTTAGAAAAACTTTGATTTATTTTCTGATATTTACGTCTTTCGCTTCTTTGTTTGCTTACAAAATAATAGTTAAAGCTTACGATGGTGATAATATGTATGATATTGAAAAGCTAAAGAATTAGCTTTCTAAACTAAGTTTTTGCTATTATACTGACACTTATGGATAAGTTTGGGTTAGTCAGTGATTTCGCTCCGGGTGGAGACCCCGAAGGAAAGCTAGCGCTTCCAACGGGGCGAGATGGGGCTATCTAATATTTTTTAACTTTTATGGAAAATAAATTTGACTTAATAAGTGATTTCGCTCCGGGTGGAGACCAGCCAGAAGCTATCAAAGGTCTTCTTTCTGGCCTTAAAAAAGGTTTGCAAATGCAAACTCTTCTTGGTGCTACAGGAACAGGGAAGACCTTTACTATGGCCAACATTATCGCCAGTGTTCAAAAGCCTACCCTTATCATTGCTCACAACAAAACTCTCGCTGCCCAGCTTGCTAGTGAGTTCAAAAGCTTTTTTCCTAACAATGCGGTTCACTACTTTGTTTCTTATTATGATTACTATCAACCAGAGGCTTATTTACCAACAACAGATACTTATATAGAAAAAGATGCACAAATAAATAAGGAAATAGATAGACTTCGTCATGCAACCACTCAGAGTTTGCTTACTCGTAAAGACGTGATCATTGTAGCCTCCGTGTCTTGTATTTATGGTCTTGGTTCTCCTGTTGAATATGAGAGAGTAAATTTCAAAATAGAAAAAGGTATGACTTTGTCTAGGACAGAAGCTATGCAAAGGCTCATCGGTATCCACTATGAAAGAACAAATGCCGATCTCTCACCAGCTCAGTTCCGTGCGCTCGGTAATACTATTGAGATAATGCCAGTTTCAGAAACTCTTCAGTATCGTATTGCTTTTTCAGGAAATAAAGTAGAAGAGATACTAAAGATAGATCCGGTGTCCTCTCGTATTTTACAAGAAGAAAATCATGTTTTTGTTTTCCCAGCTAAGCACTTCATAACAGCCGAAGACCAAAAAGAAAAAGCAGTCAAAGCTATCGCATATGAACTCAAATCCCAGCTCGCTTATTTTGAAAAAGAAGGCAAACTCCTGGAAGCAGAGAGGCTAAAGCGTCGTACTTCTTATGATATGGCCATGATCAAAGAGATGAGGTATTGCTCTGGTATAGAAAACTATTCTAGGCTTCTATCTGGCAAAAAAGCGGGAGAGCCACCAGAGACCCTACTTTCATATTTTCCTCACGACAAGGATGGCAATCCTGAATTTTTATTATTTATAGATGAGTCTCATGTCACACTTCCTCAACTCGGAGCTATGTATTCAGGGGACGCTTCTCGAAAGCAAACTCTCGTAGATTTTGGTTTCCGTCTACCTAGCGCCAAAGACAACAGACCTCTTAAGTTCGAAGAGTTCAAACAACGCATCGGCCAAACTATATTTGTCTCCGCAACACCAGGGAAAAATGAAGCAGAGCTAAGTGAACAAACAGTAGAGCAAATCATTCGTCCAACAGGGCTCGTAGACCCAGAAGTTTTGGTCCGACCGATTTTGGAGCAGGTGTTAGTTGCTAGTGACAAGGTTCTAGAAACTAAAAACTTGAACCTAGAACCTAGAAACTACCCTGGTCAGGTCCAAGACTTTATCAACGAAGCTGTGTCAGAAATCAAAAAAGGTGGCAGAGTACTTGCTACAACCCTAACCAAAAAAATGGCTGAAGATCTCTCTGCTTATCTCAAAGAAAAAGGTGTCAAAGCAGAATATATGCACAGCGATATTAAAACTATCGAGCGTATTCAGATTATTACAAAATTCCGAAAAGGAGCTTTCGATGTTTTGGTTGGAGTTAACCTGCTTCGTGAAGGTCTTGATATGCCAGAGGTTTCGCTTATTGGTATTTTGGATGCAGACAAAGAAGGATTTTTGCGAAGTGAAGTCTCCCTGATCCAAACCATAGGTCGGGCAGCTCGAAATGCTAATGGAAGAGTTATTCTTTATGCTGACCAAATAACAGGCTCTATGGAGCGGGCAATGGGCGAGACCAAAAGACGCCGAGATGTGCAACTCGCTTATAACAAAAAACACGGCATCACTCCAAAGACTATCTCAAAAGCTATCAATGATATTACCGAAGGGATGGAAAGTGATCATGCAAAAGCAGTCAACGCCGAGCTTGCTCTCGATATGGAACTCTTTGCCGCGGTAGAAAAAGCAGGTGGTAAGAAAGGAAAAGGAAAGAAAAACCCTATCGAAAAACTTATTGCACTCAAAGAAGCAGAAATGAAAGAAGCAGTGAAAGTCTTAGACTTCGAAACCGCCGCAATACTGAGAGATGAGATAGTGGTGCTGAAAAATAAAACATATATTAATCCAGAGAAATAAAAAAAAACGAGCTTAGAAGCCCGTTTTAAGTACTTTATCTTAAGTAAAAATCAAAATTACAGAAATCCCAAGGGTTATAGTAAAAAGTACTTCTTTCCAATTATCCGCTAAGCATTTTTTATGTCCATAGTAAGGATGTTCGCTAGTACAAGTTTCTCCATCTAAGTTGGAGAGGTGTTCGTCAATCCATGAGTCTGATAAAAAAGGATGTTTATTCATAATAATCATGTATTTTTTTATTGATACTACATATTTACAACATTCATGTCAAGTTCTCTTTGTAGAGGTATAAATGATTACTGGTGGGGCTCTACAGATATACAGGGAATGCTTCTAATTTTGTGGTACAATCGCTTATATTTATGAAGAAAGCAGAGTCAAAAAATGAATCAAATGCTGGGCTTATAGTAGTCAAAGGTGCTCGAACACACAACCTCAAAAATGTGTCTGTTGAGATGCCTCGAGGTAAAATGATCGCTATTACCGGACTTTCAGGCTCCGGCAAGAGCTCTTTGGCTTTTGATACTATCTTCGCGGAAGGACAGCGTCGTTACGTGGAGAGTCTATCTAGTTATGCTCGGCAATTTTTAAACCAAATGCCCAAGCCTGATGTTGATGAAATCAGTGGTCTTTCTCCTGCGATTTCCATTGACCAAAAATCTCGCTCCAACAATCCTCGCTCTACGGTCGCGACAATCACTGAAATGTATGACTATATGCGCGTGCTATATGCGCGTGTCGGCAAGGCATATTGTCCTGTTTGTGGCACTCTTATACAAAAGCTCTCTCCAGAGGAAATAAATACTTTTATTTTAGGAAAGATAAAAGAATTTTCTAAAGCTAAAAATAAGTCCGTAATGGGTGTGGAATTTAATGACACTCGAATTCAAATATATGCGCCGATTGTTCGCGGAAGAAAGGGGGAGTACTATCAACTCCTATATGATCTGATAGGTAAAGGTTTTAGCACTGTGCGTATTGATGGCAAGATTCACAAACTCCGAGAGCGTATAGAGCTCAAGAAAAATGACAAGCATACTATCGAAGTTTTAGTAGATGAATTAGCGGTTCACGAATTTAAAGATAGCCCTCGAGATGCAGAGCTCCGACTCTTTGAAGCAACAGAGCGAGCTCTCCTTGAGGCTGATGGATTGGTCCAAGTAGTTTTTGGTGTATCAGAAGACTTTGATATGGAGACACAAACTCTTCAAGAGTTTTTGATGTCTTCCAAGTTCTCTTGCCCAAATGATGGGTATTCTTTTCCAGAGATTGAGCCGAGACTTTTCTCTTTCAACTCGCCATATGGAGCTTGTCCTGAGTGTAATGGTATTGGAACAAAGTTCTTTGGTGGCACAGAGGCTTGTGAAGTTTGTGGAGGCAAGAGACTTCGCCCAGAAGCTTTGAATGTATTTTTGGAGTCTACAAGCGCCAAGTCTGCAGGGTTTTCTCGGTCCTCGGATCTCGTAGCTAGCGCTATGCCAGACACGAAAAAAAGTACTAGTCTTAAGTCGACGAAAATTAATATCGTTGACCTCACCTCGCTTTCTGTAGAAGAAGCTTTTGAGTTCTTTGGCTCTCTCAAACTCTCGGCCAAGGATATGGAGGTTGCCAAAGCAGTTCTCAAAGAAATAGAAGATCGTTTGAACTTTCTTCTTAATGTTGGGCTCAACTACTTGGCTCTTTCTCGTACCGCCAACACTCTCTCTGGAGGAGAAGCACAGCGTATCAGACTAGCTTCTCAGCTCGGGTCTCGACTTGTAGGGGCCATGTATGTACTCGATGAGCCGACTATTGGCCTACACCAAAGAGACAATGAAAGACTTATAAGGACTTTGGAAGATCTACGTGATATGGGTAACACTATTTTGGTTGTTGAGCATGATGAAGATACTATCTATGCTTCAGACTATCTTGTTGATATTGGCCCTGGTGCTGGTGTCCATGGAGGGCAAGTCATTGTTTCTGGGTATTTGGACAAACTTCTCTCCGCCAAGAAAAACGAAAGCGGTTCTCGAACTCTAGCTTATTTGCGTAAAGAAGAGGAAATAGAAACTCCAGAGAAGCGTCGAGACCAAGACAAAGGGGTTTTGAAAATTGTCGGAGCAAATCTTCATAATATTCACAATCAAAATATAGATGTACCACTTGGAAAAATGGTTGCTATCACTGGAGTCTCAGGAAGTGGTAAGAGTACATTTCTTTATGAAATCTTGTACAAAAATCTCCAAGCTAGATTTGAGCGCAAACTTCGTAGTGCCAAGGTTTACAACTGCGCATCTTTTACTGGTACCGAATATCTAGCCCGCGCCATCATGATAGATCAGTCTCCAATAGGTCGTACTCCTAGATCAAATATTGCTACATATACAGGAGCATTTACCCATATCAGAGACATATTTGCTCAAACAGAAGAAGCGCGTCTGCGTGGATGGAAGGTCAACAGATTTTCTTTCAATGTCAAAGGTGGAAGATGTGAAGCCTGTGAAGGTAACGGAGAGATAGCAGTAGAGATGCACTTTTTGCCAACTGTGTATGTCACCTGTGATGTTTGTGGCGGGAAAAGATTTGATAAAGAAACTCTCACTGTAAAATACAAGCGCAAAAATATTTATGATGTTTTGCAAATGTCTGTTGAAGAAGGTTTGGAATTTTTTGCTGATATACCAGCTGTTTATGACAGACTCAAAACTCTATCAGAAGTAGGGCTAGGATATGTGAAGCTCGGACAAAGCGCCACAACACTATCAGGTGGAGAAGCGCAACGCGTAAAAATCGCTAGTGAACTTTATCGTCCTTACTTAGAAAAAACTATTTATCTTCTCGATGAACCAACTGTTGGGCTTCACTATGATGACGTAAAGAACTTGATAGGAGTTTTAAATCGCCTTGTAGCCAAAGGCAACACTGTCGTGGTGATTGAACACAACCTCGACCTTATCAAATGTGCTGACCACCTTATCGACTTTGGTCCCGAAGGAGGAATAGCGGGCGGAAAAATTATCGCCAAAGGTACCCCAGAAGAAGTCGCCAATAACAAACATAGCTTTACCGGAGAGTATCTTAAAAAAATATTGTAGAAAACAATCAAGCCACATCTCGCCCCGTTGGAAGTATTGTGTGCAATAAGATACAATACTTTCCTGCGGGGTCGCCAATAATAAACATAGCTTTACCGGAGAGTATTTAAAAAAGATTTTATAAATGATATCAAAAGAAGTTTTAGAAAGAGCCAGAAAAATAACAAAAGATTTTGGCCGTGGTTTTTACCGGGCTTCTTTTTTGTTTCCAAAAAAAGTAAGAGAGGCGACTTGGATATTTTATGCTTTTGTTCGGTTGCCAGATGAGATGGTAGATAGTCAGCAAGATAAACAAAAAGCGCTCCTCGAATTAAACAAATGGACTGATGATTGGAAAAGTGTGCTTGATGGCAAAAAAGACCAAAGCTATGACCCTATACTTTTTGCAACAAAAGAAATATTTGATTTGTACAAAATACCACTAGAGTATAGCCATGATTTTTTGGTAGCTATGCACCAAGATTTAATAAAAGATAGGTACGCTTCATACCAAGAACTAGAGCAGTATATGTATGGCTCAGCCTCTGTTATCGGTATGGCGATGAGTCATATCATTGGTTTTGATGAAGGGGCACTTAGCCACGCAAAATCTCTTGGAGAGGCTTTTCAGTTGATAAATTTCCTGAGAGACTCAAAAGAAGATTATATCTCTCGAGGCAGGATTTATTTGCCAAAAGAAGGCATGGATCGCTTTGGTGTTACAGAGGATCATATAAAAAATAATATTTCGGACCAAGCATGGAGAGATTTGATGGCTTTTGAAGTAGGGCGAGCCAAGACTTTGCTAGAAAACGGCAAGCGGGGTATCACTATGTTAAGAGGAAGAGGTAGAAAGGCGGTTTATGCATCTTATCTTATTTACAAAGAGCTACTGCAAGAGATGGAAAAATCAGCCTACGATACATTTTCAAAAAGAATAGTTATTAGTCCATTACAAAAAACAATGTTACTCTTAAAATCTATATGGACAAAAAATCTGTAATCATAATAGGTGCCGGTATTGGAGGGCTTGCTCTTGCTGGCATGCTTGGCAAAAAAGGCTACAAGGTGACGCTGATAGAAAAAAACGAAATGGTCGGAGGTCGTGCCAGAATATTTAATGATCAAGGGTTTACGTTTGATATGGGTCCTAGTTGGTACATGATGCCAGACGTATTTGAACACTTTTTTGAAATCTTAGGCGAAGATATAAAAAGCCATTACCACCTAGAACGACTCTCTCCGTCATACCAAATCACTCTCAAAAGCGACGGCAAAAGTTATAAGTTTTATTCTGACATGCAAAAAAACAAAGAACTTTTTGAATCCATAGAACCAGGCTCTGGGGAAGTTTTGGAAAAATTTTTGACAGAAACAAAATGGCAATACGAACTATCAAAAGCAGAGTTTATGTACAAAAATTACAACTCAATCAGGGACTTTATGACGCTACGAATTATGCGACAAGGTTCCAAGCTCCCACTTTTCAAAAAGCAAAAACAGATCATAGAAAAGAAGTTTAAAAGTGAAATATTAAGAAAGACTCTACAGTATCAAACGGTTTTGCTCGGAACTGCTCCAGGAGATACACCAGGCATTTATACTCTCATGAACTATGTCGACCTTGTTTTAGGAGAGTGGTACCCAAGTGGAGGCATCAGAGCTATCCCGACAGCATTAGAAAATATCGCCAAGAAATACAACACTGAGATTTTATTGAACTCTCCTGTAAAAGAGATCATTGTAGAAAGTGATGTGGCAAAAGGCGTAAGGCTACAAAATGGCAAAGAGATATTTGCAGATATTGTTGTTTCCAATGCTGATATTTGGCATACCGACACTATGCTTTTACCAAAAGATTATCAAACAAAGTCAGATAAATACTGGAACTCTAGAGTTTTGGCTCCAAGTGCGTTTATTCTTTATCTTGGTGTAAAAGGCAAGCTTCCTCAGATGGAACACCACAATCTTCTTTTTACCAAAGACTGGGAAAGAGGCTTTGGACAAATATTCAAAAGACCAGAATGGCCGGATGATCCATCTATGTATATTTGCGTACCAAGTAAAACAGATAAACTCATTGCTCCAGAAGGAGATGAAAATTTATTTGTTTTGGTGCCTATTGCATCAGGATTGGAGTATACAGAAGATTTCGCAGCAGAGTATGCAGAAAAAGTCTTGTCAGAAATATCACAGTATTACTCTATACCAAACCTCAAAGAGCGCATCGTTGTAAAGCATATGTACTCAGTCAAAGACTTCATTGCTGACTACAATGCTTTCAAAGGTACAGCTCTTGGCCTAGCTCATACACTTTCACAAACTGCTATCTTCCGTCCCAACAATATTCATCCAAAGATAAAAAACATGTACTACGTCGGAGCGGGGACAAATCCAGGTATCGGTATGCCGATATGTCTTATCAGTGCCGAGCTTGCCTATAAGCGAATAGAAAATATCACCCACCCGTTTCCATTAGAGAAGATATAAAAATAAAAAACCTCTTTTAAAGAGGTTATTCTGACTGTTTATAAGCCGGTTAATCAGATCTGCCGGGGCCTTTATACGCCTTTTTACAATATATATTACCAAATATTTTTCGCAAACAGCTCCATTGAGACAAGGGCGCCAATGATAGTATTGATGAGCGGGAAGTAGGTATAGAGCTTAAAGAGTGCTTCAGGGGTCTGTGCTTTAGTGCTACGCCACATAAAGTATGAAAAGGCTATTACTCCTATAACTGAAGCAACAGGGATAATGTCTCGCACTAGGTAGTCTGCAAGAGCATAAAAAAACCAGCACAGCGCTATGGTGCGCTTTTCTCCGATCATAATAGCGATAGTGTGTAGACCCGCTCCCAAGTCTGCCTTGATGTCAGGTACAGCGCTGTAGGCATGCATAGCCACTGCCCAGAGCATTCCAGCTATTACTCCAATAGTAGGGAAGTCTACACCGCCTGCGAGGTAATAACCAAATACTCCTGTTGCCACATAGTGCCCAGCAGAAAAAAGTGAATCAATAACAGGTTTTGCTTTTGCACGAATAGGTTTTGCAGAATAAAAAGAAGCAAAAAAAACAAAAGCAAAAAATGAAAGTACTAGCTCTATAGAGTGTGGAATAAAAAAGAAAAAGGGAATGTTGGTAAACAAAATCCATTTCCAAAGAGACTTTTGTCTCTCAGGTGGCACTAGAGCTTCATATGCATCATCACCTTTTTTAGGATTAAGCTTGTCTGTTTCGTAATCAAATATATCGTTGATACCATAAATCAAAATATTTGCTGGTATAAGGAAGTAGAGGGCAAATACCCAGTATCGCCAGTCAGAAAAAAAAGACAAACCTTGAAGCGCCCCCACAGTTCCTACCAGTCCAAAAGTTGCCGCTTCATAAAGCCAAAATCTTGGACGACTAACCTTGATAACTTCTTTGAATTTCATACTTAGATATTACCACAAGTTAAAAGTCGCCCTCATTGATTTGAGAACGACCGTTTTTGTTTATTTAATATGGTTTACTGCAAAGTCAGGCTCTACCTCTTTTACAGAACTCACTTTTTCTTTTTTTGCAGTCAGGGGGTATCTTTTACCCTCCTCGACTGCTTTGAAACTCACAAAGATGACAGACCCCACAATAAGGAGAAGTACTCCTAAAAAATTACGGGTTTTCATTTTTGGTATTTTTTTAATTATACTACAAATATAAGTTGAATTTAAATTAAAATAAAAAATGCGTTAGGCTTGGCCTAACGCATCAATTTAGGATTATTAAAGAATCAAAAAATTCTGCAATGTTTTCCGCTACTTTTTTACAACCGCTCTCTACATTTGATATGGTTATTTCTGAAGAGATAATATCACAAGAATTTGGTTCGATAGTAACATGAAATTTGCCCTCTTCTTTTTTCTTATATATTTTCAGGATAACACCTTGTGGTCTTTTTGGTGTGTAAAATAGCAAGTTGTTTTTCCTATAGATCGAACCTTCTGGTTTAGTTGAGATGTCGGTAACCCCTTTTCCTAGTAAGATACTTGTTACCATGCTGACAATTTTTTCCTTAAGATTTTCTATCGTTATTTTTTCCATAAAATGCATTTTATGTTATAATACCTCTTATTTATGATCCGTCAAGATTTCGA
>JAOAUE010000031.1 GCA_030157745.1 Minisyncoccota bacterium | reverse complement strand
TCGCATGTGTCCTATATGTGTGTAGTCATAAACTGTTGGGCCACATGCATACATGGTTACAAAACCTTCTCTTAAAGGTTTAAATTCTTCTATTTGTCGAGATTTTGTATTGTAGAGTTTCATTTTAGAGCCACTTTCTTATCTTGAAAAATAGGAACATTACTAACCCTGTAACAATCATTGCGCCAAGTACAAAAAAGAAGTCAGCTTTGTTTTCTATAAATTTTAGATTGTCCCCAGTATTCATACCAAATATTCCAGTGATGAGCATCAACGGTGTTAAGACAAAGGTCATAATAGTGAAGGTACGCATAGTATCATTTGTCTTTGTTGAAAGGAGAGAGTCGTTGGTTCTTTGTAGTTCTGTTAGCGCATCACGGTTGCTCTCTAAGAGGGAGTTTAGTTTATTGAACTCAGAGGTGATTATCCCCGCATAGTATCTATGTTCTTCACCAAAGAGTTTTACGCTAGCACTTTCATATGAGCGCAAAATGTCTTTGTGAAAGCGAAGAGCTTGTTTAAAGTCTAGAAGTTTTTTGCCAGTGTCTGATATCTTTTTGACCATCAATCCTTCTTGGCCGTTGAAGATATAGTACTCTATCTCTTTTATAACTTTTGTTATTTCGTCTAGTTTGTGTAGAGAGTGCTCGTAAAAGCTTTTCATCATTTCGATAAAAAGGAATCCGCCGTTATTTATTTTGTTCTCAAGTCCAAAACTATTGTTTTTTTCAAAGTTTCTAGCAAATTGATCTATAGGGTATATAGATTCGTAGTGAGTTGTTATCAAAAAGTTTTTGCCGATGATAAAGTCTATCTCTTGTTCGGTTCCGCTGGCTCCGTCTCTATGTGATGGCGGAAAGTGTAGGATCATATATATGAGGGCATCATAGAGTTCTACCTTTGCGTGTAGGGTGCTGGTGATAGCCTCCTCGGTTACAAGAGGTGGAATAGAAAACTCTTCCATTATATGCAACATCTCTTCTTTGGTAGGATTTTGCATGTCTACCCAGGTTATATTGTGGTATGTATAGCGGGAAATCATTGTCAGTATTGTACCATTTATAGGGGAGTTGCAAAATATCCAGTCTTAGGTATAATAGTCCGACAACAAAAACTTATATGGCAACAGCAAAAAAAACAACCAAAAAAGCAGTTTCTAGCGAATTCGCAGTTATCAAAACTGGGGGCAAGCAATACCGCGTAGCAGTAGGAGAGTCTATAAAGATAGAAAAACTCAAAGGCGAGTTCAAAAAGGGCGATAAGGTTACTTTTTCTGAGGTTTTGCTTACTGACGATGGCAAAAATACAGTTATCGGTACTCCTTTTATCTCTGGTGCAAAAGTAGAAGCAGAGGTAGAGCTAGTAGGACGAGCACAAAAGGTTATAGTTTTGAAATACAAGCAAAAGTCTCGCTACATGAAGAAAAATGGTCACAGACAACCATTTATAAAAGTAAAAATAACTTCTCTTAAATAATTTAAAATAAGTCTCCCTAGTGGAGGCTTATTTTTTATTTTGACACATACTTGTTTTTGGGTTAGATTGTTTAAAAAAAGATAATGAAAAAATACCTTGTTTTTTGTCCTGAAAAAGATAAAGAAATGAAGTTTGGTATGGCTATGGGCTATGAATGGGTTGAGGCAAATGAAGATCAGTCTTTAAATAAAATAACAATTGTCAGATCTAAAGATAATTCTGATCCATATTTTGCAAAAGATCCCGTGTCTATGGTTCACAAAGACACAGAAAATCCTACTGACGAAATACTTTGCGAACCGTATTTTACAAGAATAGTTTTGCCATATAGCCCGGTATTGATTAGCAAATTTCCGATCCTTTTTACTGATCTTTTCCAAAAACTTTCTAAATCAGAAACTTTGCCTTTGTTTGATTTGTATTGTTCGAACTCTACGATGAGACGTCTTGAAGAAGAATCTGTTTTGTCTGGGGCTCAGCCAAGCACACCGGACTTTTATTTTTTGTGGAGAGCTGGCTTCGTAACTGATATGGCAAGAAGGCTTTTAAAGGGAAATACATTTTTACTTTTTCAAGAAAAGCTCTTTTTTGAGAAAGAAAAACATAGTAAACCTTTTGAAGAATTTGGAGGGTCTATTGATTCGGAAGATGATATGAAAGAAGTGTTTTTCGATATCATTAAGTTTTTATCTAGGTTTCAGGAAAACAAAAAAAGAAATTCTAACTAAAATACGACAGAGATGTCGTATTTTTATTTATTATGGATTTGAATAACACCCTGTCCCAACCCAATAAGCTGTTTGGCTTGGTGTTTTGTCAGAAGTTCCACTTGAACCTATACATAAAAATTGTCCGTTAGGTAAACTTGCTGCTATTGAGTATTTTTTATCTATATCGACGCCATTTCCAGAATAAAATCTCCACCCAGACCCCCACTGGCTTGGTGAGCTATTGTTAACTATAACTTCACATACTTCTCTAGCTTTATCAGCATAAACTCCGGCGAAAGATGAGGAGCAAGGTGTATTGGGTATCCAAGCATAAAAAGGGCTTGCCCCTGAATACTGAAGATTTCTGTAACTTCCAGTTTCTGAAAATTCGAGCTCAAGTAGTTTTTGAAATTCTTTCATAGAAGAAGTTATTGCAGATATTTTTGCCTTGTTTCTTGCTTCATTGACACCAGCAATAATTACACCGATGATTGCGCCTATTATTGTTATAACAACCATAAGCTCTATTAAGGTAAATCCAGAATAAACTTTCTTTTTTAGCATATTATTATTGTATCATTCTCTTTTTTTTAGTGAAGCCTCCAGAGAAGCAGGGTCAGCGTATTCGAGCTCTGTTCCAGTAGAGAGACCTCTTCCTAGAGAGCTTATTTTTATATTTCCACCAATCATTTCTCTAAGTACAAAGTCAGTATGATCACCATTTGGAGTAAGCGGGAAAGCCAAAATAATCTCTTTTAGATTTGTGTCGTTTTTTATTCTCTCTAGCAAAGGCTTTGTATTTGTGCCATCGATGATACTTTTTTGGGTTATTGGTATTAGAGACCCGAGGACAAAAAACTCACCATTATAATCAGTCTTTAAAAAGACATCTATGTCAGAAGTTTTTTCAACTACTAAGACTTTGTCTTTTTCTCTCTTTTCGTCGCTACATAAATAGCAAACCCCAGATGTTTGTGGTGATGAACCTTCAAAAACTCTAAAACACTTAACACAAGTTTGCGCTGAAGCTTTAGCAGATAGAAGGCTCGCTGAAAGACTTTTTACGTAGCTGTCTTGTTGGCTAAGTATAAAATAAGCAAACCTCTTGGCTTGGCGAGCCCCTATACCAGGGAACTTTAGAAATAGTTTTGTTAGTTGTTCTATATGGTCTTGCACGTTAATAGGATTTTAACATTAAAAGTCGTCGAGTGACTTAGCCTTTGGTGCCGGCATGTGGCTTTTATCTATAGACAGAAGTGTTGTAGTTTTTGAATCAAATAGGAGGTCTATCTTTCCGACGGCACCGTTACGGTGTTTTTCTATGAGTACTTCTACGATATTATCTTTCTCTGTCGCGTCTTTATACCTATCTTCTCGGTGAAGGAACATTACAACATCAGCGTCTTGCTCGATACTTCCGGAGTCACGAAGGTCAGAGAGTCTCGGTTTTCCTCCACGAGCTTCAACGGCACGAGAGAGCTGAGAGAGGGCCAAGACTGGTACATCGAGCTCACGCGCTAGTTGTTTGAGAGCACGAGAAATCTCTGTGATTTGGTTGACCATGTTGTCGTAGTTCTTGCTTGCGTGGATGAGTTGCAAGTAGTCGATAACGATAAGAGCCAGACCGTGCTCACTTTTTAATCTTCTTGCTACTGCGCGCATTTTTACTATTGAGTTTCCAGCTTGATCATCTATATAGATAGGGGCTTTTTGTAGTCTCGACGCCGCTTCTTGCAAAGTAGAGAAGTGTTGTGAAGAGAGACCATGACCAGTTCTGATGGCCCACGCGTCGACTCTGGACTCAGCGGAGAGCATTCTTTGAACTAGTTGGTTGGCGCTCATTTCTAGAGAAAATATTCCTACAGCGCGACCAGAGAGAGCGACATTGCGAGCAATATCTAGGGCAAATGTTGTTTTACCGATACTTGGTCTCGCTGCCAAGATCACCAAGTCAGACTTTTGTAGTCCAGCCAAGATGTTGTCGAGATCTGGGAATCCTGTTGGTACTCCACGCACTTCGTCTTTGTGTTCACGCAAATACTCTATTTGCTCGACTGTGTCCATAAGTCCTTGCTTGATAGAAACAAAGCCATTTTTGACATTCATATTTGAAGAAACACGAAAGATGCTCTTTTCTGCGCTATCCAAAATATCAGCAACATCTTGATCGGCTTCCGCGTATGCCTGGGTTGCTATTTGTTCTGAAGCATCTATCAAGCTTCGCAGTATGTGCTTTTTGTAAACGATATCAGCGTAGTGGCGGATATTTACAGTCGAAGGGACATTACCCATGATCTCGTTGAGGTAGCTATTACCTCCGACTTCGTTGATTTGCTTTTTCTCTTTGAGTTTTGAAGCCACAGAGAGTACATCTATAGGCTCACTCTTTGCGGAGAGCTCAAGCATAGTTTGAAAAATAGTTGCGTGCTTGCGAGCATAGAACATTTCTGGAGCTATAAGGTCAGTGATTTCGTGTATTGCTGAAGGCCTGAGCATTAGAGCTCCCAAAACAGCCTGCTCACTTTCGAGAGAGTGAGGGGGGATACGGAGCTCTGAGAGGTTGTTGTTCTTTACCATGAAGACATTGTAGCACTATCGGCAACTGTTCTAAATCCACGATTTTTGGTAGTATATACACATGCAATCCACAGCTTCAGACACTAAAAAACGCCTTCTCTCTGGTGTAAAGCCGACAGGTCGTCCTCATGTAGGCAACTATTTTGGGGCAATGAAGCAGTTTGTTGACCTACAAGAAAAATACGAAACTTTTGTAATGATTGCTGATCTACATGCTCTAAACTTTATTCAAAATAAAGATGAGATGAAAACCTTAACTCATGAACTTGTGCTTGATTATCTAGCCATAGGTCTTGATCCAAAAAAGATAACGCTCTTTAAACAATCTTCTGTTCCGGCTCACACAAGCCTTACTTGGATTTTTGATACTTTGGTAACTGTGCCTTTTATGATGAGAGCGCATGCTTATAAGGATGCTATTGCAAAAGATCTTGAGCCTAGTATGGGACTTTTCAATTATCCTGTGTTAATGGCCTCTGACATACTTCTCTATGATCCAGAAATCGTCCCTGTCGGCAAAGACCAAAAGCAACACATAGAATACGCAAGAGACATTGCACTCAAATTCAACAATCAATATGAAGAACTATTTAAATTACCAGAAGAATTGATAGTAGCAGATGTAGAGACTGTTCCAGGTACTGATGGACAAAAGATGAGTAAAAGTTATGGCAACACTGTCCCACTTTTTGGTACAGATGAAGAGATCACAAAAGCTGTCATGAGTATCACCACAGATTCAAAAGGAAAAGACGAAGAGAAAAATCCAGACGATATGGTGCTCTACCAAATACACAAACTTTTCAACTCTTCAGAGGAGCTCAGGTCTCAGTACACAAAAGGGTTAGGATATGGAGATGCAAAGAAAATGCTGATCAAAGATATTATAGACTTTGTTACCCCGATGAGAGAGAGACGCAAGAAATACGAAGATGACCCGAAGCTCGTTGAAGAAATACTCCTCCAAGGTGCTATCAAAGCAAATGATGTAGCTATGAAAAAATTACAAGCAGTTTATGGAGCGGTAGGTTTAACTAGTTAGGTTATGGAGGAAGCAGTAGAAGAAAAAGATAAATTTAGAGATATTTTTAGCACGTCTAGACGAGCACTATCTTTAGCTTGGAAGAGAGAGCGGAAACTCTTTTTGGTAACTTTGGTTTTAACTATTTTTTTAGCTGGTATTACATATTTACAACTAGCTTCCTTTTCAAATATTGTTGATGAAATAATCAGGATGCAAAAACTTTCCCTAGGGGTAACGCATACACTGGTCAAGCAATCTATAGTTTTAGGGCTATCATTTCTTATACCTGCTATTTTACAAAATTTACTATCGAGATATTCAGCAGCTTTAACTATTAGGATGGGGACACATAACCAAATGCTACTTATTGATTCATACGCAAAGCTAGATATAGGAACTATTGAAGGTTCTGAATTTCAGACTAAAAGAGACAGGGCTTTAAAATGGGGAACAGGTTCCATTAATAATGTTGTGCACTACTCTGAGAGAGTATTAAGCGATGTAACTGCATTCATTGTAGCTGGTTTTGTTCTTTATTCCATAAACCCTTTCTTGGTTGTTTTGGCTATAGTAGGCTCAATATCTTATTATTTTGTGGAAAAGAAGTACGGAAAGGCTCTCTATAATGCTTACTATGTCTCTACAGATGATATTAGAATAGAAGCAGAAAAAGTGGACCATTTTAAAGAGGTTAAAAGGCTTATAGAGGTAGTATTATTTGGTCTTAAAAAATTGTTTAGGTCTCAAATTTTAGATATTAATAATTCTTATGACACAAGAGTTATTAAACTAAAATCAAAAGAATCAGTAGCGACTCTTGGAGCTGATATAGTTCAAATTTTATGTTTATTTGTTGCGGTATTTTTTGTAACCCAACAAACCTTATCAGGTAAACTTCTTATAGGCTCATTACTCCTAGCTTTCGGTGTTTATAGAAGTTTTGTTCAGGTAAGTCAAAATTTCTTTCGTGATTTTTCTAGGCTCGAGGAGCAAACTAGATATGCGAGAAGATGGTTTGATATTTTTGATATGCAATCAAAGATAACAAGCAAGGTGGGCGCCTTGAAGCCAGTATGGGCTAAGCCTCCAGTTATAGAATTTAAAAATATCTCTTTTGCCTACCCAGAGACAGATAATGTTGTTCTAAAAAATATATCGCTCATTTTAAATAGCGGAGACAAGCTAGCTATTGTTGGCCTTAATGGAGCAGGAAAGACAACTCTGGTAAAGCTTTTGTGTCGTGTCTATGATCCAACAGAAGGTCAGATACTTATAGATGGGATTGATCTTCGAGATATTGATTTAGAGCATTGGCACTATAACTTGGGAGTTTTATTCCAAGACTTTGCCGAATACAAACTGACTGTTCGAGAGGCCATTGCTGTATCAAGACCAGATGAACCCATTGATGATAAAAAAGTAAAATTAGCAGCTCAAATGTCTGGAGCAATTGATTTTATTGAGAAGTTTCCAAAAAAGTATGAACAGATACTTTGGAAAGGTTTTCATGATGGAGTAGAGCTTTCAAAAGGTCAGCACCAGAGAATGGCAGTAGCACGTATTTTTTATCGTGACGCTCTTATTTCTATACTTGACGAACCAACATCCGCTATCGATGCTGTTGCTGAAGAAAAGATATTTGAAGTATTAGAAACAAAATTAGAAGGAAAAACAGGTATCCTTATTTCACATAGATTCTCTACTGTAAAAAATGCTGATCAAATAGCGGTTATAGAGCACGGAGAACTCAAAGAGCTCGGTAGTCACAAAGAGCTTATGGCAAAGAAGGGGAGATATGAGGAGCTTTATACTATGCAGGCTAGTAGGTATTTGGAGTCCGAATAATATGGAAAAACCATCAGAAGAAAACACTAAAAATGAACCATGGGATTGGAAAGAGTATTATGAACTTATTGGAGAAAAAGGATATACAAAAAATCTTGAAGAAGCAGTAAATTATTGTGAGAAAAAAGATTTTGCTCTTGATATAGGTGCAGGTAATTTACGTGATACAAAATTTCTTCTTTCAAATGGTTTTGAAGTAACCGCTTTAGATATTTCTCCAGAATCAGAGCGATTGGCTAAAGATTTAAATGACCCTAATTTAACAATGTTTGCCGGGCGAATAGGAGAATTTGATTTTCCAGAAGAACACTTTTCTTTAGTGAATGCTCAGGGAATACTTTTTCATATTCATAAAGATAGATTTGATATTGTGTTTGATAAAATTAAAAAGTCTCTTAAGGCAGGCGGAGTTTTGTGTGCAGACTTTATAGGTGAACATGACGATTGGAATTATAAAGACGGTATTAAATATATTTTAACTAAAGAAGACTTAGATAAGCTCAAACAAGATTTTGAAATAAAATCTTTGCATGATTATGAAGCAGATGAATCAGAAGAAACTAGACTAATGAAAGCTGTATATAAAAACAAGCCCGATTACAATGCAAAACATTGGCACCATATAGATATAATTGCTATAAAGAAGTAGTTATGAATAAAAACCTCCTAATTTCATTTGATGAATATCAAAAGATGCCTCCAAACAAGGTGCCATATACTTATATTATTTCAAATGGTAAACAATATCTGTATTACTTTGGAAGCAAACATAGTTATGATGCAACACTACCACAATTTGTAGAACTGAAAGCTTTCTTTGAAGAATTTGTTTCAAAGACAGAAGCAAAAGATAGAATTGTTTTGATAGAAGGAGGAGGTATTCCACCAATTGCAGATAGTGAAGATTTAGCGATAACAAAATATGGAGAGATGGGTTATGTGCGATACTTATCAAATAAAAACCACATCGATATTTATTCACCTGAACCATCGAGAGCACTTATGTATAAAGAACTTTTAAAGCACTTTTCTAGAGAAGAGATAGAATATTACTTTTTTGCATCAATAGTTCCACAATGGATTAGAATGTCTCAAAAACCTTCGTTTGAAGAGTACGTTCAAGGATTCTTAGAGAGGGATAAAAAAGAGAGTAATTGGGATGATTTTGATTTCTCACTAGAAAATATGAAAATAATTCACAAAAAGTTATTTAACATAGATTTCGACACCTCTGATTCACAGTTTTCTAAAAAAATTGTTGACCCAACAAAACAGTTTTCAATCATAAACGATGTGGTACGGTTTGTAAGTAATTATAGAAATGAATATATTGTTGATGAATTAGAAAGATATTGGAATGAAGGAAAAAATGTTTTTGTGGTTTATGGATCTACCCATGCTGTAATACAGGAGCCGGTACTTAGAACTTTAGAGTAACTTGCTTTTTTATAGAAATATTGTAATGTTTACATTGAAATAAAATTGTAAACGCTAAAAAATAAATAATGAAAAAAGTAACTTTATCTGCTACAAGATTGCGTCAAAAGCGTAAGCAAATCGATGGTCTGGATTTCACACAGCTGAAGTCAAAGTTAATGGACAAAGAAGAAGGAAAAGGCTGGACAGCCAAAATGTGCGATGCTGTTGAGGTGTTGTACAAACAATTTCTGTTCATCATTCTGAAGTACCCAGGCAGAGAAATCGTGCCAACAAAACAGATAGATGATTTCTGGCATGCTCATATCTTAGATACCAGGAGATATATGAGTGACTGCAAAAATATTTTTGGTCATTATGTGCATCACTACCCATACTTTGGTTTAAGAGGAGAGCAAGATGCAAAAAATTTGCAAAACACTTTTTCTGAAACCAATAAGATATGGCAAAAAGAATTTGGTGCAGACACGCCTGTTAAGGGCCTCAACGCTGTATGTGGCACCGGTGGTGGGAAATGCAAGACCTCATTTTGTGGCTCAAATTGCGCAGGAAGATGCCGCTCTAAAAAAACCAAATCGGCTTTTTGTTCAGGTGGTCCTGTCAAAAAAGTAGCTTAAGCTTAAGCCCTGTTGTTACAGGGCTTTTTTCTTGCCTTTTTATATAAAATATGTTATAATATAAAGAGTAAACAAAATTGAAAATAATAAAATTTTTGTTATGTTCATTATAAAAATAATCAGGAAGTTGCTTTTTTTTGGAATCCCTAAGGTAAAATTTGAAAATATTTTAGAAAATTTGGCAAACCCTTACCTTCCTACCTTATCAGAGCTCTCAGAGAACTGGTGGTATCTAAGTACTCATCAAAAACACGTTGTATCTGTATGTTTAGCAAAAGAGGTTGGTACTGGCCTGTATATAAAAAATACTAAACAGTCACCAATTATTAAAAATCTTGTATCTCGATCCAAGATTTTAAGCCAGTACATGCTTTTTGAGGTTTTTAAAGACAAAAAGGATATGCCTGACCCCAATAAGGTTGGGTGGGCATTATTTGTTAAGATTATCAAACCTATTTTTATTAACCACTCTAATTTAGTTTGGGATCTAATAAAAAGAGGGTATGTACCTGCTAAACAAGGAAAAGAGATTTTGGAAAACTTAAAGCAAAATCCTGATTACGCATCCTTTTATGAATAATTCGAAGCCCCGAAACTCGGGGCTTTTTTTATGGCATATTTTAGAGTAGAATAAGGGAATTATGGATCACGTACGAAACGGTGGTTTAGACAAGGGTAGCTCGTTCAGTCGGAATGGGTGTTTTTTAAAAGTTAGTGGCGCAGAGAGATAATCTCTGTTTGGTACGTGATGGAAAGAACATATATTGGAGAGCTAAGCAATAAAGCAACAGAAACAGTCCTTATCAAGGGTTGGGTGGATGTTCGTCGTGATCAGGGTAAGATGGTCTTTTTTGACTTTCGTGATATGACCGGCACTATCCAAGGAGTGGTACTCCCAAACCGCGCAGAGGTGATAGAAATAGCCAAGACCTGCCGACCTGAGAGCGTACTTCAAGTAGAAGGGATAGTGAACAAGCGTCCAGAGCGCAATGTCGTCGCTGACAAAGTAAATGGCGATATAGAGCTTGAGGTGACATCTATCACAATACTAAACAACGCCGAACCTCTTCCATTTGAGATCAATGTAGATACAAGTACTGTAAACGAAGAGACTCGTCTCAAATATCGCTATCTTGATCTTCGAAGTGCTCGCATGCAAAAAAACATCAGATCTCGTGATGCTGTGATTCATCACGCTCGCAAATATCTCCATGAACAAAAGTTCATCGAAGTAGAAACACCGATCCTCACAAAGAGTACTCCAGAAGGAGCGCGTGACTACGTGGTGCCAAGCCGTATTTATCCTGGAGAATTTTATGCTCTACCCCAGTCTCCACAACAATACAAACAACTCCTCATGTCAGGAGGGATAGAGAGATATTTTCAAATCGCCAAGTGTATGCGTGACGAAGATGGTCGCGGAGACAGACAACCAGAGTTCACACAGCTTGATATGGAGATGAGTTTTGTAAATCGTGACGATGTCATGGCGCTCAACGAAGCTCTCCTCATAGATATAGTGACCAAGCTTTTCCCAGAGAAGCGCATCCAAGCTATTCCATTTCCTCGTCTTTCCTACAAAGAGGCAATGGAAAAGTATGGCAATGATAGGCCAGATATCAGAGAGGATAAAAATGATCCCAACCTACTCGCATTTTGTTGGATCGTAGACTTTCCATTTTTCGAACGCACAGACAAGAGCGACAACCCGCAAGCAGAAGGCGAGTGGACATTTACTCACAATCCATTTTCAAGGCCTATCGAAGAGCACATGGACGCACTCATGGAGAAAAAAGATCTTGCAGATATTTTGACTACTCAATACGACATTTGTCTCAACGGTTATGAAATAGGTGGCGGGTCTATTCGTAACCACACTTACGAAGCTCTTGCAAAAGTATTTGAAATCCTTGGACACAAAAATGAAGAC
>JAOAUE010000030.1 GCA_030157745.1 Minisyncoccota bacterium | reverse complement strand
CCATTTTTGTTCCCAGTTTTGATTTTGGTTTTCTTTGTTTGGATGCTAACTCGCCAAGCAAAAAGTGGGGGAATGCAGGCATTTTCTTTTGGTCAGTCAAAAGCTCGCATCACTGACCCAAATGACAAAAACAACCGCGTGACATTCAAAGATGTGGCTGGAGCAAGAGAGGCCAAAGAAGAACTCAAAGAAATAGTAGACTTTCTAAAGAACCCAAAAAAGTTTCTAGATATCGGAGCTAAAATTCCAAAAGGAGTACTTCTCACAGGTAGTCCAGGAACAGGAAAGACCCTACTTGCTCGTGCGGTGGCAGGTGAAGCAGGTGTGCCATTTTTCCACCTTTCAGGTTCTGAATTCGTAGAAATGTTTGTGGGAGTAGGAGCATCACGCGTGCGCGATCTTTTCAAGATGGCCAAGCGCGCTTCACCCTCTATTATCTTTGTTGATGAGATAGATGCTGTAGGGCGTGTGCGCGGTGGAGGCTATGGTGGAGGAAATGACGAAAGAGAGCAAACACTAAACCAAATATTGGTAGAAATGGATGGTTTTGAACCAGCAGATAAAGTCATAGTTATGGCGGCGACAAATCGCTCTGATGTTTTGGATCCAGCGTTACTTCGTCCAGGAAGATTTGATCGTCGAGTAATGCTTGATTTGCCAGACAGAAGAGATAGGGAAGATATCTTGAATATTCACGCTATAAAAAAACCTCTTGATAACGATGTTGTTTTAAAGGTCATCGCTGAACGCACACCAGGATTCTCTGGGGCAGACCTCGCTTCGCTTATGAATGAAGGGGCAATACTTGCAGCTCGAGAAAACAGAAAAACTGTAATGCAAACAGACCTTATTCGCTCTATTGAAAAGGTTTTAATGGGCCCTGAAAGAAAGAGTCACCTCCTTACTCCAAAAGAAAAAGAAATAACCGCGTATCATGAAGCAGGTCATGCTCTTATTGCATCTGTCTTGCCTGATGCTGATCCGGTTCACAAAGTGACTATCGTTTCTCGAGGAAGTGCTGGTGGTTACACTATGAAACTGGCGCTTGAGGAAAAAAAGCTTTACTCAAAGAAAGAATACTTGGATGATATTGCAATGTCTCTAGGAGGGTATGTTGCCGAGGAACTTGTCTTTGGAGATGTGACAACTGGAGCCTCTGGAGATATACAAGGTCTTACAAATCTAGCTCGAGCTATGGTTACAAGATGGGGAATGAGTGATCTCATTGGTCCAAGAGCGTTAGAAAATGATGGAGGAAAAGCAATGTTTGGATCTGAAAACAAAGAATATTCTGAAAAGATGAGTGCGGTTATTGATGCGGAAGTAGAAAGAATAGTAAAAGAAGCTCTTGCTCGCGCAAAAGAAGTCCTAATAACTCACCGAAAGGCGCTAGATGCTATAGCTCAAAAGCTTATAGAAGTAGAAACCTTGGAACAAGATGAGTACAATGCGCTTATTAGTTCACTAGGCATAAAACCAAAGACTTTGTAATAGGCAGGTGCTATTTACGTCATAATAAATATGAAAAAAATACTGTTGGCAATTATCCTGATGCTTTTGCCAGGCTTTGCTTTTGCTCAAAGTGCAGTTCGTTGTCCGAATCCTTCCAAAAGACAAGGTAGTGTAAATCACATATTTTTCTCTTTCAAAGACAAGAGTGCAAATCTGGGGTCTTATCTACCCAAAAATCTCGCTCTGGTAGAAGAACAATATCTCAAAAACGGTCCTCGTTGTTTAACCAAGCAAACTTATAATGCTTTTTTATCTATGAATGATGCTTTGAAAAAAGATAACAATCAAAGCCTGCTTATATCTTCAGCTTGGCGGAGTCCAAAAACTCAAATGTATTTTGCGAAAAATAGAAGTGAGTTTGCAGCTTCTCCTGGCAGAAGCGAACACCAACTAGGGACAACCGTTGATTTGGATTTTTTGGGTTCAAAAGAAGAAGATCTTTTTGGAGACTCTGTTGCTTATAAATGGATGCAAGAAAATGCTCATAAATATGGCTTTGTTCAAAGTTTTGATGCCGAAGGAGAAAAACTAACTGGTATACCAAATGAGCCTTGGCACTGGAGATTTGTAGGAGAGACAATCGCTACAAAAGTAAAAACAGAAAAACTAAACCTCAATCAATATCTCTTTGATAGAAAAGAAGCTAAGAAAAAGGGGGTTAAGCTGTAGCCCTGTCTTGCCCTACAAGAGCGAGTTCACTCTCTATCATTTCTAAGATCTCGTAGTGATAGGCTATGGCTTCATTTGTTAGTGTTATCAAGTTCTCATGATCTAGTGACTCTCCGGAACCACGAACGAGCGCTAGGTGAACAATAAAAGCACCTTCAAAAAATCCGCTCCATTCTAAAAGCTCTGTAGCATTGTCCCATTCTTCACCCACATACAAGTCACGCATTTTTGAAAGTTTTTCAAAAGTTTTTTCTGATTTTGCTATAGTAGTATCCGCAACACCTGCATCTGTTGCTATTCTTAGAAATTCTTCTCCGTGAAGATGATTTTTGTCCAAGATGTCTTGTACTTTTTCTGCTCCAAGTCTTTCAACAAGTGCGCTGTGACTCTTTGAGATAGTGTCAGAGGCTAAGTTTGTAAAAGCGAGTACTTCTCCAAGTTTTTTGGCGGTAAATTC
>JAOAUE010000029.1 GCA_030157745.1 Minisyncoccota bacterium | reverse complement strand
GTGTTTGTTTGACCATATACCCTATAGTATAGGGTATATGGTTTTGGAAGTCAACAACAAAAAACACCTTCTTTGCGGAAAGTGTTTTTTGTCTGGATTAGCCTGCGGCGTCTTCAATAACTGTATAGATCTTTAGCTAATTAGAAAGCTTATTTCATAAGCATCTCGTGCTAGCTCAAGTTTGCTGCCTGACAGGGACTCGAACCCCAATAGTTGGTACCAGAAACCAAAGTCCTACCATTAGACGATCAGGCAAATTAATCACCATTAGACCTACCTGTACAGACAGGGACGATCAGGCAATATACCTGCTCACTATAGCGAAAATATGTCCTTTATTCAAGCAAATAAAAAAGGTTGCATCTCTGCAACCTTTTACTACTACCCTAATATTTCTCTGAATTTAGCTACGGTAGATTTGTTTTTTGGGCCCTCCCAAACTTCATTAAATAGGCTCACTAATTGAGCAGAGTTATTATGAACAAATAAACCTTTTTCTGAAACATACTCAACCCCCTTAATAGCTCTCAATAATCGTACTCTGATGTGGCGCAATAATCTATGGTTTCGAGAAATACTTGCCAATTGAAGTAACCCCATGATTTGATAATCAGTCAACGGACGATAAGCCGGGATAACACAACCTGGAAAAATTAACGAGCTTATTTCTTTAGCCCTACAGATAAAACCCGATCTTGTATTTGTAGAATAAAACGCTTCTATAGAAAACTGGTGCCCGGGGATCTTATAATTTATCCTCCAAGTATCGTTACTATAAACCCTTCCCACGTCTACTAATTTGACATATACTAGTCTTTTATTATAGATTTTACTCCATAAAAATTCATCGATATAGGAGATATCATCTCCTAACCGAAGACAGTCAAACAATTCTTCCCTACTTGGACCACCTTCGATCCTTCTGAGAAATGTTTTGTCTTTTTTCATAAAAAATAATTTAAATAACACCTCTTAGGGATGAAGGAAGAGGTACCCTTCGTTGCTCTTGCGAGCCACCATGCATACACATGGAATTTGATTCAAACAGATACTATATTTTATAAATACTATTGTCAAATAACCCTTTTATTCAAGCTCAAAAGCCAGTATCCCAAACTCTTTTATTTTTTCTTTTGTTTTGATTTTATAGAAACCTTGATAAAACCTGTGAAAAGTGGGTGTGGGTGAAGTGGCCGAGCTTGGAACTCTGGGTGGAACTGACAGCCGACAAAAAATGGGTGCTCTTTGGGAGAAATCTCGGTGATCTCCATAAGGGTACCGTCTGGCGAAACACCCGAGAAAATGAGTCCCTGGGCCTCTAAACACTCTATAAACAGGGGGTTCACCTCGTAGCGGTGTCTATGACGCTCGAGTATTTTGTCGGCCTTGTAGAGGCTTTTGGCTATGGAGCCATTTTTGAGGAAACACTCATATGAGCCTAGTCGCATAGAGCCACCATACTCTTCTTTTTTAAGTTTCTCTTTTTGGGAGTCCATGACGTCTATCACGCAGGCACTACTCTTGGGTTCGAGTTCGCGAGATGTAGCGCCTTTGATACCAGCGACATGACGCGCGTATTCGATGACGGCAAGTTGCATACCATAGCACAGTCCGAGATAAGGGATCTTGTGCTCACGAGCGTATTTGATAGCCAAGATCTTGCCTTCGATACCACGAGCGCCAAATCCTCCAGGCACGAGCACTCCATCATAACCAGATAACTTTTTGACGGAAGCAGGGCTCTTTTCAAACTCCAAGGCATTGACCCACTCGATGACTGGCTTTTTGTTTTGGGCATAACAAGAATACTTAATAGCTTCTATAACAGAAATATATGAATCAGTGAGAGTAAATGCGCCTGTATCAAAATACTTGCCAACAAGGGCGATATGAACTTCGTCTTTGGCATTGTGAGATATAGAGGTCATCTTTTTCCAAGCCTTTGAACTATCAGAGACTTTGTTTGATATCTTCAAATGCAAAAGCTTTGAGAGAGTTTTTACGATGCCTTCTTTTTCAAAGTTTAGCGGTATATCATAAATACTCTTTACATCAGGAGCTGAGATGACTTGTTCTATAGGGACGTTGCAAAAAAATGAAATCTTCTCTTTTCTCTTTTCATCGATAGGCTCTTTGGAGCGAGCGATGATGATGTCTGGCTGGATACCAGAAGCATTCAGTGTGCGCACTGAATGTTGTGTTGGCTTGGTTTTCATCTCACCGATTGAGCTAGGGGTCGGTAGATAAGAGACCATAACAAATCTCACACTATCCGGATCTCGGAGTTTGAGCATACGCGCGGCTTCTAGAAAGAGGATATTTTCATACTCTCCTACTGTCCCGCCTATTTCTATAACGACAACTTCGGCCTTGGCATTTTTTTGAGCTCGCTCAATACGCGAAACTATCTCTAGTGGTATATGAGGTACGACTTGTACACAAGCACCCTTATACTTGAGAGCTCTTTCATTTTCGATAACACTTTGGTATACACGACCTGTGGTCATGTAGTTGATACGGGTGAGTTCAACATCTAGAAATCTCTCATAGTTCCCCATATCTTGATCGCACTCGTCTCCATCCTTTGTGACAAAGACTTCGCCGTGCTCAGTCGGGTTCATTGTCCCTGCATCGATGTTCACATATGGATCTATCTTGATAGCGGTAACACGCAAACCTGTATCCTTGAGTATCTTGGCTATTGAGGAGGCTGTTATCCCTTTTCCGACTCCGGAAATCACACCCCCGACAACAAAGATGTACTTAGGATTTTTGGCCATAAAATCAGACGTTGAGATATCTACGAGCTGCCAAGAAACTAGAGATAGCACCTAGAGTAAGACCTATCAAAAGTACTATAGAACCTATAGAAAATAGATGGGATACATAATACTGATAGAGATTTATAGAAATAAGAGAGCCGATACTCCTAGTAACGACATAAGTAATAGGCAAAAACATCAGCATTGTTATAAGCCAAGCAAAGGCGCCGTAGAGCATACCTTCAAAAACAAATGGTCCACGAACATAGGAACTACTTGCTCCTACCAAACGCATCACACCTATCTCTTCTCGTGACATATAGATAGTCAAACGAACTGTAGTGTACATGATGATGATAGAGATAATAGATAGGATCAAAGTTGTTGCTCCTCCACCTTTGCGTGCTCCATCAATCAGAGAATTCAGTCTTTCAATAACAAGTTTGTTTTGAGCAAAGTTTATACGTTCTATGATTTGGCTGTTTTCTCTTGCGACCTCACTATCACCTTCGAGGAGAGAAGCTATGGATTCATACTGACCTGAGTCTTTAGCCTTGATACGGATAGATCCGCCAAAAGGATTGCCTCCTAGTTCATCGAGTGCTTGAAGAGTTAGGTAGTCATCAGCGTGTCTGTCACGAAAAGCTAGAACTTCTTCATCAGCCGAAACATACTCTACTGATTTAACTTCTGGAATCTTTGAGAGAGTGTCTTTGAGAGCGAGGATCTTTTCTTCTTGAGCATCAACTGTAAAATAAACTGCGATATCTACTTTGTCTTCTAGAGAAATTATCATCGAAGAAAGAGATGCATTGAAAAGAAAAAGCGCAGTGATAACAGATAGTGTGATAGTTGTCACCAAAACTGAGGCAGAAGAAACCAGAGGGTTTCTCTTGAAATTCACCCAACCACTTTTCATTACTCTTTTTAGTGTGACCCAAAACATACTGATTTATTATACCCTAGAAATAGGCTTCTTATCATCTCCGACTATTCTACCCTTTTCCATAGTTACTACTCGACTAGGGATAGCGTCCATGACTTGCCTATCGTGAGTAGTGAGTACAACAGTGGTGCCAAGATCGTTGATCTTTTTTAGGATATGGATGACTTCGGCAGTGTTAGCACTATCGAGGTTCCCTGTTGGTTCATCGGCAATCAAAATCTCTGGCTGGTTAATGATAGCGCGAGCAATAGCTAATCTTTGCTTTTCTCCACCTGAGAGCTGACTTGGAAAGTGGTACATACGGTCTTGCAAATCCACAAGCTGAAGAACATGTGGAACATCTGAAATGATTTCTTCGTCACTTTTGCCTGCTGCTTCCATAGCAAAGGCGATATTTTCATATGCAGTTTTACTAGCAAGAAGTCTAAAGTCTTGGAACACTGTTCCTATTTTGCGTCTGAGAGAAGTCAGTTCACTACTTGAAAAAGTCTGTAAGTCTACATTGTCATACAAAACTGTTCCTTCACTTGGAGACTCTTCTGCCGAAATGAACTTGGTCAGTGTAGTTTTGCCGGCACCAGAAGGTCCAACGAGAGTGAGGAACTCGCCTTTTTCTATCTCTAGATTTACATGCTCTACCCCAACAGCTCCGTTAGGAAAAACTTTTGATACGTTTACAAATTGAATCATAACAACAGCTAGTATTATAGCATGCCTAGTTTTGTTCTAGAAAAGGCTCTATGTTTCCCCTTTCAAGCACGCTCTCTACATCGTTCACCTCTACGCCACTTCTATGGTCCTTGACCATTTTGTAAGGATGAAGCACATAAGAACGTATTTGGTTGCCCCAAGTTATTTCCATAGTTTTAGAAATATACATACCTTTTTCTTTGGCTAGTCTTTCTTCTTCTTGGCGAGCAAAAAGTTTGGCCTTGATCATGTTTAGGGCGAGCTCTCTGTTTTGTTCTTGGCTACGCTCACTAGTAACATGGACTGATATACCAGTAGGTGTATGGACCATACGCACTGCAGTTTCGCGCTTGTTTACATTTTGCCCTCCAGGGCCACCAGAGCGCGCAAAAGAAACCTCTATCTCACTCTCGGGTATCTCTATAGAGTTATCAGACTTTTTAAATTCTGGTATGACTTCTACCATAGCAAAAGAAGTGTGTCGCTTGGCATTGGCATTAAATGGTGACACACGGACAAGACGATGAACACCTGATTCATTTTTTAAAGTTCCGTATACTCTACCGCCCTGTACGAGCAGGGTTACATTTCTATAACCTCCGTGATCATTTTTGTTTTCATGTAAAAAAGAAATACTCCAACCCTTATTGTCAAAAAACTTCATATACATATGCAAAAGCATGCCAGCAAAGTCTTCAGCATCATCTCCCCCTGCGCCAGCAAATATAGTCATTACTGCATTGCCTTTGTCATACTTTCCTGCCCCCTCCAAAGCATCTTTCAAATCTTGAAGCTCACGAATCATGGCTTGAGCCCTGGACTTATCACTCCAAAAATCCGCCTGCCCCATAGCACTTTCTATCTCAATAATTTTTTTCTGAATAGATTCTTTTTCCATCAATAATTACTATATTACCTTGTTATTTTTTCTTAAGCGAGAGTGTATATATGATTTACGCAACGAGGACTCTGCGTAGGCATCCGCAGTAAGTAAACCATATAGACACTTGAGCAACTATCTTTTTTCATAATAACAAACAATACTTCTCCTCTTGTTTGGCTTGCCTCGTATATTGTGTTGATGAGAGAGTTCTTTGTGTTGCAAGATAAATTGCTCTCCAAAAGCTTTGTTTAACGCTTCATCGGTCCAAACGTATTCATAAACTTTCATCTTAGGGTGTATATAAGCATTGTGTTCACCGGCGCTTTCGTTTTTGATCAAGTCCTGCGCATGCTTGTCTCCCTTGCCATAAAAAGATTTGAAGAAAAGTATCCCCTGAGGTTTGAGTACTCTATGGAGCTCTTTTATATATCTTTCTCTCTCTATCTCTTTCAAGAAATGACTCGCCATCATATCAAGCACCACATCCACTGATTCATCCGGCAGTGGAATATCTTGACCTATTGAGTGGGTAATAAATGTAAGCTTGCTTCCCCACTTTTGTTTACTAGCTCGAGCTTGAGCTTGTTTGATGGCTTCTTCCGAAATGTCATAGCCAAATCCTCGCACACGGAACTCTTCGTTCATCCATAGCAAGTTGCGACCATTGCCACAACCAGCATCAAGGACTGTGATATCAGATCGGAAAACATCATCTCCGTATTCTTTCTTGGCCCAGCGAGTGAACTTTTGTAGGTCTGAAGAAACACCGTCAGAGATTTCAAACAACTCCGGCTTTTTGTATTCTTTATCCCAAAATTCTTTGAGCCGCTTTTCATTCATCACGTACAAAATAGGAAACGCTTTAAACGGCTCTTGATGAAAGCCCAGCCCCTACCTGATTTAAGATATAATTCCCTCGACCGTGCATCTTCTTCTGTAAGACATGCTTCATAATAAATGATTGTATACGGTCCTTTACCTTTTGTATATGTTGATTTTCTATCATTATGTTCTTTAAAGCGTTTCCGTAAATCGTTAGTATATCCTATATACAACTTGCCACTTTTCAAGCTTTTTAACACATACGTATAAAAGAATTTATTTTGTACGTGATTCATATTTATAAGCTCATAATAGCATTATTGACTATGTAAGTAAAGAATGCTATAATATATATAATTGTTCACCAAAAAAATAAGAAATGGGAAAGATTATTGTGATCTTATTAATTATCACTATTTTGACATTGTTATACTCTGCTACTCGGAGCATATGGTCAAACAAACTGCTTGATCTCTTGAACAAAAGAGATCCCTCGAAATATCAGGAGGCCATAAACGAGTACAATGCCCTAAATCCCGGAAATGAAGTTTCAGGAGAATTATTTTCCAGAAACCCAGAAAACCTAATCAACAATTTTGCATGCCTGAAGATAGTTAGGTTAAAAGACGGGGAGGTTTTATTTGAACTCATCAAAAAACCTGGTGAGAATAAATGGAAGGAGGGCTAAAAAGAACCCTTTCTGTAACAAACGTTGCAGAGAGGGTTTTTATTTGACACCCTTTCAAAAAAGAGGTAATGTACCAAAAAAACACCTTTATGGAAAAAAATTATATTTTTCTAATCTTTTGTTTGGGCACCCTGATTAGTTCTTCTATTTTTATATTTTCAGGTATGTTATATATATCCATGAAAAAGCAGCACCTACCTGAAGCTTTGATTCAACCAAAAACAATGGTTATCTGGGTTTTAGTACTATCTATACTGCTAACACTCATATTGATCTTTCTTGCAAATAAGATTTCCTAAAAATTCTTTTGAAAAAAGCGGTTTAAAAACCGCTTTTTTATTTCTAGTTCTGCAAGCTCAATACAAGTTTAATTCTTTGGTCTTCGTGCTTTTGATCTATCAGTTTCAGTTAGATATTGCTTTCTGAGACGCACAGAAGAAGGGGTGATTTCTAGGAACTCATCATCCACCATCACTTCAAGCCCACGCTCGATAGTCATAGTCCAAGCAGGGATCACGTTCACTGCTTCGTCTGTCCCAGACGCACGCATGTTGGTGAGCTGTTTACCCTTTGTTGGGTTCACGGTCATTTCTTCACCCTTACTAGTGTTTCCTATCACCATACCTTCATAGACTTCAGTTTGTGGTCCAATATAAAGAGTCCCTCTATCTTGAAGACCCCAAAGTGCAAATGCCAAAGCCTTGCCACTTTCCATACTTATCATAGAGCCTACGTTTCGACGAGTGATCTCCCCTGCATAAGGCTTGAAGCCTATCACACGAGAGCTCATGATCCCCTCACCTTTTGTATCCACGAGAAATTGGTTGCGGTAGCCGAGAAGCCCACGAGTTGGACCAGAAAATATCATACGGACAGTATTATTTTTTAAATTCATATCAGCCATGATAAAACCTCGCATGCCGAGCTTTTCTATGATCACGCCTTGGTGTTCACTTGGTGCATCGATAGTCACTTCTTCAAAAGGCTCACTCTTTACTCCATCGATGTCTTTGATAATAACTTGTGGCTGAGAGACTTGGACCTCATAACCTTCACGTCGCATAGTTTCGAGAAGCACAGCGATGTGCATCTCTCCACGGCCAAAGACAGTGAAGCCTTCAGCGATGCGGTTTGGGTTTGGAGAAAAATCTACCTTGAGCCCCACGTTAACTTCGAGTTCTTTCTCAAGACGCTCTCTGATTTGTCTACTCGTAACGAACTTTCCTTCTTTTCCAGCAAACGGAGAGTTGTTAACTAGAAAATCAAGCACGATAGTAGGTTCATCGATAGTGATAGCTGGGAGTAGCTCAGCATCTTTTTCTTTGGAGATAGTTTCTCCGATAAATATATCCGCAATACCAGCAATCATAACGATATCTCCAGCTACTGCTTCTTGTACTTCATCTCGCTTCATTCCGTGAAAAGTAAAGAGTTTGATGATCTTTGCACTTCTGTCTGGGTGACCTGCTGATTTTACAAAAACTGTTTCCCCTACTTTTGCCACCCCTTCATAAACTCGTCCCACCGCGAGACGTCCTAGAAAGTTATCATAAGCTAGGTTGAAAGCCTGCATACGAAATGGTTTATTTGTATCATTTTCAGCAACTGGAACTTTTTCAAGTATTGTTTCAAATAGTGGTGCCAAGTCTTTTCTTTCATCATTTTCTGCTTTCATTGCCACACCATCACGACCAATAGCGTACACAGTTGTGAAGTCTAGTTGCTCATCACTAGCACCGAGCTCAAGGAATAGCTCAAAAACAGCATCATGAGTTTGCGCACAAGCAGCTCCTGGCTTGTCTATCTTGTTAATAACAACAATAGGCTTGAGTCCGAGCTCTAAGCTCTTTTTCAAAACAAAACGAGTTTGTGGCATTGGACCTTCTTGGGCATCAACTATGAGAAGCACTGAGTCGATAGATCGAAGCACACGCTCAACTTCAGAGCCGAAATCCGCGTGCCCTGGTGTATCCACGATATTGATCTTGGTCGGCGCTCGTCCTGAGCTTGCCGAAGGATAAGAAACAGCAGTATTTTTGGCATAAATAGTAATACCGCGCTCTTGTTCTATTTGGTTTGAGTCCATAGAAGCTCCGTCGAGAACCTCACCACAAAAAGCCAGCATCTTGTCTGTAAGAGTTGTTTTGCCGTGGTCCACGTGAGCTATGATTGCAATGTTTCGAATTTCCATAATTTATTTTGTTTTTTAATTAAAAAGCGCTCTTCTTATAATACGAACACTTGAGCCGTCTATGGGAATCGGACCCATGCTCTCTGTCTTACCAAGACAGTGCTTTACCACTAAGCCAAGACGGCGACTAAAACATTGTTCCACAATGTCCGCCCGAAGCTTTAAATCAAAAGCTTTTAGGGTATCAATTAAGATACCATATTTTTAAATAAACGTCAGTGCAGTTCCAGTCTTGTTTCCTCTTCCAGTTCGTCCGATACGGTGAATATATGTATCGTATGTTGAAGGAGTATCGTAGTTGATGACATGAGTTACATCTGGGATGTCTATACCTCGAGCGGCAACGTCTGTCGCAACTACTATTTGGATCATGCCTTTTGACAAGTTCTCTACTGCCCTGTTTCTCTCACGACTTCTCATGTCTCCATGAAGAGCTGAGACTTTGAAACCTCTATCTCGAAGTTCACGAGCCAGTTCATCTGTTGCTCTTTTTGTTTCTCTAAAGATCAGGACTTTTTTGGTTTCTGGTTTTATAAGTATTTCGTGAAGCGCATCGAGCTTACCTCCGCGTGGTGCGCGAATGACGTCTTGGTCAACTGAACTTGCAGTGTCTCGAGTTTTGACAGAGACAGTGATAGGATCTTTCAAAAAGTCACTACATAGTCTTTTGATCTCGGGAGCAAATGTCGCCGAGAAAAACATTCCTTGTCTGCTCTCTGGCAAAAGCTTCAAAATCATTTTCATATCATCGATAAATCCCATATCAAGCATTCTATCTGCTTCATCCAAAACGATGGTTGTGATTTTCTCTGTTGGGATTTTGTTGCGAGCTATCAGGTCCTTTACACGCCCTGGTGTACCAACAATGAGGTGAACTCCGTGTTCGAGTTCGCGCATTTGCTTGCCGATAGGTAGACCTCCGACAGCGGCAACACTAAAGAGTCTCATGCCATGGGTGAATTGTTTGAACTCTTCTTGTACTTGGATAGCGAGTTCACGTGTTGGAGCAAGCACCATAGCTTTGTGATTTCTATCTGTGACCATTTTGTTGATGATAGGGATAAGAAAAGCAGCAGTCTTACCAGTACCAGTACTTGCGATACCAACTATATCTCCGCCCTTGAGAGCAACAGGTATAGACTGATCTTGTATTGGAGACGGATGAACTATACCCTTTTTGATAAGGTTCATTGAAAGAGTTTCGTGAATATCAAAGTCAGTAAAAGCGTGCTTGGCTATATACTTTTCTTCTTGTTGCACAGTTGCTTTGTTGATGAACATATTTTCATCAATGCGATCCTTTTTGAATCCACCACCACGACCACCACGAGATGGACGTCCTCCACCAAAAGAAGGGCGAGGGCTTCTAGAAAAAGAACTCTTGCCACCATAACCACCAGAGCGAGACGACCCCGCATAACTAGATGTTCGAGAAGAAGAATAAGGTCTAGCTTCTGACCCTGGTCCTGTTCTAGGCCTACTTCCATAAGAAGATGTGCTTGGATAACTACTGTTACCTACCAAAGGTGCTGTTCTTGGTCGCCCAGAGTAGCTTGATCCTCCTTTTTTGAAAGAAGGTTTAGCAAAAGAAAATGCTTTCTTGGGCCCAGAAGAAAAGCCTCCCTTTGAAAAAGAGCTTGTCCCTGGTTTTTTATTAAAAGTTGTTCGTCGACTATCCGAAGACGAATAAGACTTGCGCGGACTAGGTCCGCTATTTGTTGTATTTTTATTCATTGTATCTCTATTACCGTGTCATTCCAGACACTGATTTGTCGAGGACACAAGTAGATATATTATTTAGTACCGGACTATAATAATACGAAAGGTTGGAAAAGTCAAGTTGTTCACTTAAAAATTGACTTATATGCCGATAAAAGTCATTATAGACAAAAAACGTATGGAGATAACCTCGTGGACTTATGGTTCAAGAACTTTCAAAATCGGAAGTCGGGTAAAAGCATACTTTGATAATAAATGGTGTTCAGGTACAGTAGTTTCATTTTCTTACAGGAGAGACGATTACCCAGAGGAGTTGATGAGCGAACAGATAGCAAGCATCCTTGACTACATCATCATAGAAAATGTCACTACCGACAAAGGCACTCGTGTCGTATTTGATGATAAAAAACAAGCAGTAATGTTTATAAGAACAGACGAAAAAGTAGCTCCTGAAGACCATCTTTTTAATGGGTACGGTATTCGAAGCACCCTATCAGGTAAAGATATTATTTTTGAAGAAGAGGAAGAATATGAACCAGAACCGTTTATTATCAGAGAGGCAAGCCCAGGTGAAATAACTGACTTACCTTTTTAATGAAATGCTGTGAAAACAGCATTTTTTATTTAGATAACGGCGGGACCTGGTCACGAGTTACTAATTCACCTTCGGCAAGATAGCGGGACTTTCCCTCGACTCTTTTGCTGGGGGCAAAAGGTCTGGGCACCATCTCACTTGTCGCGTTGCGACATAGCTCCGATGTTCAAGTCCCGACATAAACCAAAGCAGTTTGGTTTATTCCTAAGCATCAAAAAAACAAAAAGACCTAGTAAAAAACTAGGCCTTTTTGTTTTTGCGCGAACGGCGGGACTTGAACCCGTAACCTCCCGCGTGACAGGCGGGTGCTCTAACCAGTTGAGCTACGTCCGCAAGTGAGAATCTTGCAGATTAATAATCTTATTTATCTGGATCGTCCGAACGTCCAGGACGCAAGCTTTGCTTACATCCGCAACTTTTGTTGCGTCTACACAATAGCATTTCATTGTGTATTGTGTCGAGGGAGAGAATCGAACTCTCGACCTTAGCGTTATGAGTGCTACGCTCTAACCATCTGAGCTACCCCGACAAGTGAGGATGATAAATTATAGCTTGCTATCATTTATCATCCGAACGCCGTCGGGGGAAGCTTTGCTTACCCAGACAAATAATAATAAATAGTAGCTAGCTGCTAATTTGTACCCGAGCGAAGTCGGGGAAAGCTTTGCTTACACCGACAAGACTCACCAACTTTGGCTTAATTGGTCTCAAAAATATAGCATATTTTAGTCTTTTTTCAAGACTGTTTACTTGTTGCGGGGCCCTGAGTCGAACAGGGGCCTCAAGGTTATGAGCCTTGCGAGATACCGCTTCTCTACCCCGCGGTAATATAAAA
>JAOAUE010000028.1 GCA_030157745.1 Minisyncoccota bacterium | reverse complement strand
GGGAGAAGTCCCATGAAGCGTGCTCGTTTTACTGCTTCAGCAAGAGAGCGTTGGTTCTTTGCTGTTAGCCCTGTTCTCTTGCGAGAATTGATACGAGCGTTTGGGTTCAAGAATTTCTTCAAACTATCAACATCTTTGTAGTCGATATGAGAAATACTATTTGCGTTAAAGTAATCTTGTTTCATATAATTTAAGTTATTAGTTGTTAGGTTTTAGTTTTTAGTCTAGGCACTAGCACCTAGAAACTCCTCACTAAAATGGAATATCTTCTAGGTTTATTTCTTCTTCTGGGTATTCGATGGTATCTAGATCTGCCTTGGCATCAGCTTGTGGAGCTTCTGCATCAGAGCGTGAAGTAACTCCAGGATTGCCTGTACTAGCAGCGCCTGAGCCCTTAGGGCCAAACTGGAAGCTCTCTAGGACGATCTCTGTACGATACTTTTTGGTGCCATCTTGAGCATCCCAAGAGCGAGTTTGGATTCTACCTTCGATATAGAGTGAGCTCCCCTTTTTACAGTACTGAGCTATCACCTCTGCTTGTCTAGCAAAAGCAACAACGTTGTGGTATTCGACAGACTCTTTTTTAGCTCCTGAAGTATCCTTCCAAGAACGATTTGTAGCCAAGCTAATACTAGCTACTTTTGTGCCTGTAGGAAGAGCTTTGAGCTCTGGGTCTCTTGTTAAGTTCCCCATTATGAATACTTTGTTTAGATACATATTTTTGTGTTAGATATTTTACTCTGGTATAAGGCAATTATAGCGCTCTCTATGGGAGAGGTCTACTCCGCTTCTTTCTCTACCTTGTCTGCCTCTATTTCTGGCAAAAGATCAGGGAGAGCTTCGTGAGCTGCGATGATATCATCGACTGACTCATCAGCATCCTCGAGTTCTGCATCATCAATAACAGCATCACCTCTTTTAGCTTCAACTTTTGGTTTTTTAAAGATCACGTTGTTAGCTTCTTCTGTTTTTATAAGAATGTATCTTACAAGATCAGCGTCAGCATCAAGGCTTTTCTTTAGAGACTCTAATGCTGAAGGCTCAGCATTGAACTTGATAAAACCAAAGTATCCTTGAGAATATTTACTCTTCTTACTTCCAAAAGTTTTCTCTATTGTGTAAGCAAGATCGATGTACTCTGGATTTCCCTCTGTTGTTGTTTCTCCTTCTGCTTTTTTTATCACAGATTTTAGAGATTCAACTTTAGCTGGAACTTCAACCTCTGGCATTGTAGGAACGAGGATATAACCAAGCTCATACAATCTTGTTGTTTTTTCTGACATGTATTTTTTGGAGTTTGAGACTCCAATTGTTTATTTATTAAAAGCCCGCTTCGGACCAATGCCTAGTTTTACTCTTTGTCCCAATTCAGGACTTCAAACTAAGAACGGGGCTACGGAGGCTATATTACAGCAAAAAGCCTTTTTTGTAAAATAGACTATATTTTAAATAGTTTTTTTGTATTTTCTAAAAGCCTAACCTCTGTTTCTTCTGTAGATAATCCTTTTATTTCCGCAATTTTTTTTACAACTTCCAAAACATATTCTGGCTGGTTGCGCTTGCCTCGGTGTGGAGTAGGTGTAGCAAAAGGGGCATCTGTTTCTGGGAGTATACGATCAAGTGGTACAAATTTCACCACCTCCTCATATTCTGGTACAAAAGTTATCACTCCAGAGAAAGAAATATAAAAACCAATATCCAAAAACCTTTGCGCTATCTCTTTTGTTCCGACAAAAAAGTGTGCGGTGCCACACATCTCTGGCCAAGATTTTTTGTAGCTTTCAAGTATTTCTAGTGCGTCTTCATAAGCATCCCCCGCTTCGCCAAGGCTACTCAGGGCAGGCATAGTACTTGCTGAGGGTCTGATGTGTAGCATGAGTGGCAAGTCAGCCTCATGGGCAAGCTTTATTTGTTTCAAAAACAAATCTTTTTGTTTTGCCATAAGTTCTTCGCTCTTTTCTCTGAAATAATCAAGTCCGCACTCTCCCACCGCTACAACTCTAGGCTCACTCAAAAGCTTGCGAAACTCATTTTCCTCAAAGGGTTTTTCCCATTCTGTAGGATGCTGACCTACACAAGCCCAAATACTTGGGTTTTCTTGTGCCAAGCGCATAGCGTGGTCACTAGTAGATAAATCTATTCCTACACAAATAGTACCCACGCCTTCACCTGCCATAGAGGCTATACTCTCAGGCAAGTCGTGCTCAAACTGATGAAGGTTGAAGTGTGAATGGGTATCTACTATTTTCATATTAAAGATATTAACATATTTGACAAAAATTTACCGAGGTGTAGAGTATTAGAAAATAGCCACTATGAAAATCTTAGCTTGCGTTTTTTTTGCTTTAGGTATTCTTGGTTTTTATTTTGCTCCATCCTACGAACCAGGAGAAGTAAATATTTTTTTGGCTGGTGGAGTCTTGTTTATACTCACAGGTATCACTCTGTGGTTTATAGAAAAGAAAAAACCAAACGATTTTTACAAATAAAAAATATGGGTCTTTCGTTTACGAAAGGCCTATTTTTATTGCAATCTAGCAAAAAGAGGAGCTTCTGGTTTTTTATTGTCTCTTATAAGATCTATTATTTTTTCACTTGTCTTTGGCATAAAAGGCGCAAGAGCTACAGCGATACCATAGAGATCTGATACCAAACCTTTGATGATTGCTACGCCCGCCTCTTTGTCTTCTTTGATTATAGAGAAAGGCTTTGTCAGTTGTATCTTTTGGTCTGTTTCTCCTACCATAGTCCAGATATGGTTCATCGCTCTTTGTATATCAAATCCTTCCATAGACTCTTGTATTTCTTTTGTATGCCCTACTGTAGGCAATTCATCAAATTCATCACAATGGGTTTGTGACAAAGTCATAATACGAGAAACAAGATTGCCCAAACCGTTTGCTAGGTGAGCTTGATATGCTTCATTGATACTTTCCATTGTCATATCAGAGTCTTCAAAAGAGTTCATATGTCTTAGAAGATAGTATCTCAAAACGTCACTAGAGAGATCCCCTGCCACACCAGCAAAGATGGCTACTATATCGTAAGGGTTAATAACATTACCCAAACTCTTGGACATTTTTTGCCCACCAGAGTTTATAAATCCATTTATAACTATATGGTCTGTACTAGGAAGCCCAGCAGAAAGAAGCATTCCTTGCCACATCATAGATTGTTGGCGAGTATTATCTTTACCACAAAACTGAACTTTTTCTCCGCTTTGCCAAAACTTTTTGTAGTTACCATCGCCATCTTCTGGCCAACCGAGCGTCGAGATATAGTTGGTCAAAGCATCGAACCAAACATACATGACATGCTCATCATCTCCTGGTACTGGTACACCCCAACTCATTTTGCTCTTTAAACGAGAAATAGAAAAGTCTTCTAATCCTCTCTCGAGAAAAGACTTCATTTCATTAAACCTAAACTCAGGGATAACAAGACTTGGGGTTTTTTCGTACAGCTCATTTAGAAGCGGGGCGACTTTTGAAAAAGCAAAAAAATAGTTTTCTTCATCAATTATTTCTATCTCCTTATTTGGGTGTATCGGACACTTTCCATCAACAAGCTCAGAGTCAGTCTTTTCAAGCTCACAACCAACACAGTATTTTGTCTGGTACGGCTTTTTATAGATAAAACCAGCATCATTTACTCTTTTCCATAATTCTTGCGCTGCTTTTTCATGGTGTTTATCTGTAGTGCGAACAAAGTGAACATCTTCTGATATACCTAAAAGAGGTACGAGATCGCGAAACTTTTGTGCGTACTCTGAAACATAATCAAAAACATCTTTACCTGCTTTTTGAGCATCATTCAAAAGCTTTTGTCCATGTTCATCAGTGCCAGTATTAAAAAACACTTCATAGCCTTGGAGTTTTTTGTAACGAGCAACGCTGTCGGCTCTGATTATTTCCATAGCAAAACCGACATGTGGGTCAGAGTTCACATAAGGCAGTGTGGTGGTAATATAAAAATCTTTCTTTTCCATCTCTAGTTCTCAATAACAGTTATGTATTTGTTTTTCTCTACATCACTTAAGTATTCGAGAACAAGCACCGCTACCGGGATAGCAAGTATCGCTCCAAAAAATCCAGCCAAAGTTATACCTATCAAAAAGGCAACCAAAACTATAAGCGGTGGTATCCCCACAACTCTTTTTACTATTACTGGACTTAGTACATAGTTTTCTATCTGCTGGACAACGATATAGAAAATCAAAGTTTTAAAACCGAGCAACACTCCTCCATCAATAAGAGCAAAAAGTACTGCCGGTATTGCTGCAAAAACCACACCAAAAGGTATAAGCTCTGCTATTCCTGTGATAATAGCGATGAGGAGCGCGTACTGAACTCCCAAGAGAGAAAGCCCGACAAAGGTCACCGCAGCCATAACAAGACCGAGCAAAAGCTGTCCTTGGAACCATAGACCTATTTTTCTTTGAGTGCGAACCCATAGATCTATAACATACTTTTCGTGTTTTGCAGGAGTGATAATTCTAAGAAATGTCTGAATCCCGCGCTCTTGGATAGAGAGATAGAAAGACATGACCAAAACCAATATAGTATTAACTAGTCCACCAAAAGTATTTCCTATGATAGAGGTAGCACCAGCAGAAACGCTTGAAGCTACATTTTTTACATTTGATAGTAGGTCTGCAATAGAGCTGTTTTTTGAAATATTTGTAACTATCTGACTAGCATCTTGGATAGAGTTTGTATCTAGAGAAGATGATGGGATGTACTTTGAGATCAAACTAAGGACACCAGAGAGTTCTTTGAAAATTATCGGCACAAAAGCATAAAATACAGCAAAAATAATAGCAGTGACTATAGCGTAAATAATAGGCACAGCCAAAAGCCTATTGACCTTGATCCTAGCAAAAGCTCTAACTCCTGACTCAACAAAACTAGCGATAACAATAGCCACCAATATCATAAGTATGATATCCCTTAAAACAAAAAGTGCATAAGCGGCAAAGCCAATAAGAAGAGTGCGAACGATGGTATCAGAACTGATTCGAATAGGAGTATTCATATGTAGCTATAGTAGCATTTTTAGGAAAGAGTTGACAAATGGTGTGGATTTGGGGTAAACATAATAAAAAACAACCATGTTAATACCTATAGTAATAATATTATCAATTACGCTCTCCCCGGTAGCAGCAATTGTACTAATAGCCATAAAAGAAAATAAACCATCCTCTCTTTCGTAATAGGAGAGGCTTTTTTATTTTACTCTTTCTGAAATATAAGCTTCCAAATCTTTTATAGCTACTCTATCTTGTTTACCTGTATTTCTATCTCTTACAGTTACAGTATCAAGGAGTTCTGGGTGCTCACCCAAAGTATCGAAGTCTACGACAACACAAAACGGTGTACCGATTTCATCTTGTCTTCTGTATCTTTTACCGACATTGCCGTTGTCATCCCAAACCAAAGGAGAAACACAGGCCTTGATAGGAGCAATAGCTGGAGGAAAATCAAGATAAACTCGAGCATCATCTCCTTCCCCTTCTGTTTTGTAAGCGTCAGAGAGTACTGCCAACACAAGTCTATCAACTCCAAAAGTAGGCTCTATACAGTGTGGAGTAAACCTCTCTTTTGTTTCTTCGTCAAAATAATCTAGTGATGCTCCACTAGCTTTAGAATGAGCATTTAAATCATAATCAGTCCTATACGCCAGGCCGAGAAGTTCTTTTTGCCCGAAAGGAAAATCAAACTCTGTATCGACACTTCTTTTAGAATAGTGAGCGCGATCGCCATCTGGAACTTCTATCTTGTGAAGCTTTTCTTTCGAAATACCAATACTTTCAATAAAGCGAAGTTGTTCTTCATATAGAGATTCAAACGTCTGATTTATAACCTCCTCATTTCTAGGATCAACAAAATACTCTATCTCCATTTGTTCAAACTCTCGAACACGGAAAATAAAGTCTCTAGGTGCTATCTCATTTCGAAACGCCTTACCTATCTGAGCCATACCAAATGGAAGCTTAGGTGAAAAAGTATCCAAAATATTTTTGAAGTTTACGAACATCCCTTGTGCTGTTTCTGGACGAAGGTAAGATATGCTATCAGCATCTTCAAGCGCCCCAACTGTTGTTTTGAACATCATATTGAACTGTCTAGCTGGTCCAAAAGTTTCTGTTTTTTCACATGATGGACATTTAGAAGCATCTATCTGGTCAGCTCTAAAACGACTCTTACAATTTTTACATTCTACTAACGGATCACTAAAACCTCCCACATGTCCTGATGCTTTCCAAACATTTTGATTCATCAAAATAGAAGCGTCCATACCATACATATCGGTTCTATCGAGTACAAACTGCTTCCACCAAAGATTTTTTATGTTGTTTTTAAGCGCTACACCGAGAGGTCCATAGTCATATGTTCCGGCTAGCCCACCGTAAATCTCCGAGCCTGGGAAAATAAACCCCCTTCTCTTGCATAAACTTATAATTTGTTCCATTGTTGGTTGATTCATATAGTTAGGCTATGGTAGCACTTTTTCTTTGCCAGCGGAATAGATAGGGTCTGTGCTTAAGGTATTGGTCAATTCCGGCCGTGTGGTAGTTATGGTCGTATTTGCAACAGTATCAGTAGCCGAGACACTAGTTTCCCCCAGAAGCACCAAAGGATTGTCTATGTGGCTTTTTTGAGGCTTAACTTTGACCTGGAAATAAACAACTCTAGAAATAGAAGTGTTTGGAGATTTTTGTACACCTCCTATATTCCAAGAGATCACTCTGGAGTCAGGATTAAAAGATATGCTCTCATTTTGAGGATATATAACCCCAGCCCAAGTGACACCGAGAGGAAGTAAGGCTCTAGCCACAGCACCAGTTATCGGATTTTCTGATGGCTTTATAGTCCAGGCAACAGTATAAGAAGTTTCCTGACCAACCTTTGAAGGATATGGACCTGTGTTTTTGATTGGGCCTATAGAATAGAGAGCTTGTGAAGCAAACTGAAGTCTAGAGGCAAAGCGAATAGTCTTTTGGTCGATGTTTGAAATACTATTTTCCAAAAAGTCTCTATCTGGAAATGTCCCCTTAACAGAGAGAGAAAGTATTACATCAGAGAGGCTTTGCACGGACTTGGTTTTGAAATAAAAATCAAGCCTCCCTACTCCACTAGGAGCAATAACCCCCAAGTTTCTAGAGCTATTTGAGTCCCAAGTCAAAGTCTTGGTCAGAGGATCATAAAAGCCACCATCAGAACTTATTGAGTTTATATCTACTGAATCTCCCAAAATCTCTAAAGAAAAAACAGGACTAGCAACATCTATCGAGGCATTGTTAGCAAAAGAAATATAACCTCTGATTTCAGAGCCCATAGGCAAAGCCACGATATCAGAAGTGCTGTTGCCAACATTTATAGAAGCGCTGATAAATGGTTGCTCTATAACGATGCTATGAAGAGCAGAGTTAAACGATACACCTATTTTGTTGTCGGTATTTTTTGACTTGGAACCAACATAAACATGAAAGGCTTTTTCGTCTTGCTCTTCACCTATGAGTCGTCCCTTTATAGAGATAACTCTCTCTGTCCCTTTGACCAAATCCCCTAGTGCCCAAGTACTTGTCCCTCCGACAGGAGAAGGGTTGGCTGAATCAAAAACATAACCATTTGGATACTCAACAAAAACTAGCGCATCATCTAGTAGCGTCTCTCCGGAGAATACTGTTCTTATAGTCATAGTAAAAGGTTGGTTAGAAACTATAGAAGAAGGCGCGTCGACAGAGAGAGCAATCGGTGAGGAGTTGATCATTACAGAGAAGTTGCTCTCTTTGACAAAGACACTATTTGATCCAGAGAGTTTGTATTCCAAAGTTGCAACAAGGGTGCGACTGGAACCTTGTTCACCATAGAGCACAACATCGAAGGATTGAGTTTTGGTTTTACCTGAGCCTATAGTTCCGATAGATACTTTTTTGCGTTCTATTTGTGATTCATCCCCATCAAAAGAACCTCTCGGGTAAGCAATCGTGAGTTCTGCTTCTACCAAATCTGCGGAGTTTTTATTTGATATGTCTACCTGTATTGGCAAACTCTCTCCTCCTGAAACAAAAGAGTTACCCAAGATAACCATATCAACATTTTTGCTAGATAGAGTGATCGCTCCTTTATAAACCGAAAACAAAGCCCCTGCTAAAGCTATCAAAAAGAAAATAAAAGAAACTACAAAAAATCTCTTGTATCCTGAAACTTTTGTTATTTTGGGACGCTCTTTCTCTGGTAGCTCTTTTTCTCCCCAAGAAGAATCCACCTTGCTCTTAAGCGGGTGTAAAATTCCAAAAGTTCTTTTTGGGACTGAGTCTGGATCTCGAGCATAAAGACGCTTTTCGAGTTCTGCTATGTGATCAAGTTTTTCTTCTGCCATCGTCTTTATATTATATCAAAGATGTGTGCGATTGATGGCATCAGAGACATCTTTTACTAGTCTTTTGACCGTGTCTTCTTTTGGAGATATCTCCAAAATATCTTTTTCAAACAAATCTTTGAACTCTTCGGCAAGTTCCAAATACCCGAGCATCACCAAAATCTTCCAAAGAACCACAGCATCAAAGAGCTTGTCGTTGTCAGAATTGATATTTAAGGTTTTCATAGTTTCAAGTAAGTGCTCAAATATTTCTGGTTCAGCCCCCTCTTCAATACAAAACCTCTCCACCAAAGACAGCGCCCGCACAAAAGACCGAGCGCGCATTTTGTCATAAAGACCAACAAAAGGATTGCTTATAACTTGAGCACTCACAAGCCTCCAAACATCTCGTCCTTTTACCAAGTCAGCATTTATATAAGTGTAGTCTATGATATGAGAGCGAAGCTTGGCTCCACTTTTGCGCACACCTTGGACGGTAGCGACAATGAGCCCGTGCTCACGGGTAAAAAGCCACACTCGCTTGTTAGCTTCTCCGCTTTCTATACTCTTTAAAACAAACGCTTCTGTGTGAATAATCGGGTGCATGCCCCAAAAGTGTACCACGCAAAAAATTTGACATTTCTGCCTAAAAAGGTAGAGTTAGAAAAAACACGTACCATGCCAATAATACAAATTCATTTTGAAACAACTTTTAATTTAGATGAACAACGTAAAAAAACCAAAAAGACTTTGAGGGAGAAAATTCTCCAAATCTCTGAACTAGATCTTAGTAGCACAAAACCCGAACTTATAACTGTACACTTTATCAAAGCGGAACCCACTGGAGAAGAACAAGTATTTGTTTTTGTCACCATGGACAAAAGAACTGAACGGACAAAATCCGTGCAAGATGATGTCGCAAATATAATAAGGACTGAGATCAAAACAGTTCAGAACAGGCTCTTTGGTGAGAGTAGTCTTGTTGAAGTCTTTATACTACCATTTGATCATTCAGTATCAGGATTTGCAGGTTAAAAATACAAATAGCTAAAAGCCGGCAATATTGCCGGCTTTTTATTTACTAATTATATAAGTGGATGTTTTTTCCTCCACCATTTTCTCCATATAGGATAAAGTAAAAATATAAAGACTCCAGCAAGTGCAGAATACGCACCTAGGAGTACAAAATAAACAAACCAAAGTGTTTCTTTGATATAAAAATACCAGTTCAGCTTCCAATAACACTCAACCTCTACAATCTTATCTATTTTGTAACGAAAAGCTTCTCGTTCACGAAGGCGATCTGCTATTTGCGTATGCCCAAATGTAACAAGCACAGCAAAAACACCGAGCCACTCTATCAGACCTTTTTTTGTTATTAGAGCAACCAAGACTAAAACAACAAGAACGACCAAAAATTCATACACCCAAGTTTTTTGTTTTTTTGGATTTAAGTTCATAAGTTCTTTCTACTCATATTTATAGTTGTAAGTATCGAGGTCTATGCGAGTAAAGTCTATAAGCTTTTTTGCTTCGAGGTCGTAAACACAATTTTCATAAATATTTTCTTTCCAGTCTAAACCAAAAGGATTCAATTGGTACATGTAAACTGTACTTTTAAGTGGAGCTCCGGGATAACAAAACAATATCCATTTTTGCTGGCCTTCTATATATTCATTTGGTAACTTGATTTGATTTTTTGTAAGAAGATAAAACATGAGTATTTCCTCTAAGAAAAAATTTATCTGGTTTTCGCCCATTTCTCTACCAAACTTTTCAGTGTCTTCTTTTATACACTTTTGAAATTGAACATCTTCTTTGTACACATTCTTTAAAGAATTAAAAAGTTCATTGAAATTCTTTGAGCCAACATAAAGCTGAGCCCATGCCATATAGTTAAATGCATGCTGAATTTGAAAATCTAAGTTGTTTTTTTCTATGATTTTTTGTAACCCATTTTTGTGACTAACCATTTGTGTCATAAATGATTCTTTGAGTTCCGGTGCATTTTTTTCACTATAAAGATATAGAAAGTCACTATAAATAAAATTAAGTCCTACTAGTGGCTTTGAAATCTTTGTTGTGTGAAATACGCGTACATCCTCTATACAATTCTCTGGACTTTGTCTCAGAAAAAGCTTATTCATAGATAATCCAAACAAAAGTAGCCCCTTCTCCGACGGAAGCTTATTTATATCGTGAAAAACATTTTTTGGAAGCAGGCTTTCTTTTTTCATAATAATTATTTTTAATTAAAAACCTCGTATTCTCCCTCGCTAATAACCTCAACCTGACCATCAACAACCTTGAGAGCAGAATTATCATCAAGTGCATATATCTTTACAGGAAACTCATTTGCTATTTTTTGTATATAATCTCTGTTCGCGTGAGGAAAATGAGGTGAGTTAAAGTGTGGGCGAGTATAAAAATTAACATACCCGAGAGCGTCCTCGCTTCTGTATCCAAATTTTTCTTCATAATAAATTTTTTCGTCGTGACTACTAAGAGCAAGAGTTGGGTTGGTAACCATAGACCCAGCACTAATACCCGCCCACACTTTTGTTTTGAGCATCTCGGACAACAACTCCTCTAGACCAGATTGTTTGATCCAATACATAAGATGGTTTGAATTACCTCCTGAAAAGAAAAGCACGTCTGCAGTCTCAAGTCGCGGAAACCATATTTCTTTTGGAAGAGCTGAAATATCAACAATATCAAGACAAGCAACATTTTGATTGTTTATATTAACTAAATCATTGATAAGCCAATCTTTGTCTCCACTATCAACATTTGAAGCGGTTGGTATAAAAACAATATTCGTCTCAGATGCAGGCTTGCCCACAAGCTCAAAAAGAGCCTTTACTATAGATTGATTTGAGAGTCCGTTTGAGGTGAGAAGTAGCTTCATGTTAAATAATTATAGTCTCTTCACCTTTTAACACAACCTCCTTTGCGCCAACTGTCTTTTTGAGGTCTTCGCCAAATGTAGCAACTATTTCGCTGTATTTTTCTGTAAGTGTGAGACTTATCTCTTCTTGTGGAGTAAGACCTTTTTCTTTTCGCATGTCTTGAACTAGTCGAACAAGCTCGCGATACTCTCCTTCGAGTTTGAGCTCTGGGGTAATAGATAAATCAAGAGAGATCTCGTTTCCAACAATAATACTCTTTACGTTTAGCTCTTCTTTTATAAGGCCATAGTAATCTTCAAGGTTTTTGCCATTGATAGTAAATGCACTCAGCGGTTGTCTTACTGGAATATTTTCTTTTTTACGAATCGCATTTCCTGTAGTACAAAGCTCTCTCACCTTCTGCATATCATCAAAAATACTTCCCAGAGGTTGAGCCTCTGTTTTTGGCCATGTTGACAAATGCACACTTTCTTCATCAGAAGAATTTTTCAGTTTCTGCCAAACATTTTCAGCAAAGAATGGTGCAAATGGCGCCATGATTTGTGCTGTAGTCTTGAGTACATAGTACAGAGTTTGCTTCGCTTCTTTATCACCGTCTTTGATGCGGTCACGACTTCTACGCAAATACCAAGTAGAAAGATCGTCGATGAATTCTCTGATTGCTCTTGTAGGCTTGAAAAGGTCATAAGAATCTAGAGAATTTGTAACTTCAGAAATAGTTTGATTAAGCCTAGCTAATATCCACTGATCAAGAACGTGAGTAGGTTCTAGTTTCGAGTTGCTAGTTTCTAGTGAAGAGTCACGGTAGAGTTCGTAGAAAGACAATACATTACCAAAGAGATTGAAGACTTTGTTGTTTATTTCTGCTACAGACTTTTCGTCATAGTTTTTGCTTTCCCCTGGCGCGTTCACGCTATACATCCACCACCTCACGGCATCCACACCAAACTTATCCATTTGTTCATACGGCTCTACGATATTGCCGATAGACTTACTCATCTTCTTGCCATCTTTATCAAGCAAGTGCCCGAGACAAATCACGTTTTTATAAGGCGCTCCACGCTCCATCAGTACCCCAACAGCTAGAAGTGTGTAAAACCATCCACGAGTTTGATCGATAGCTTCAGATATAAAATCCGCTGGATAAGAAATATTTGCAAATCTATCCTGTCCTGAGCCTTCTTGTGGTGAGCTTGCCGAACTAGCCGAAGGATCTTGAGCAAATGGCATAGAACCTGAGTCAAACCAAACATCCACCACCTCTTTGACACGAGTCAGCTTTTCTCCATTTAGATAAAGATCTACTTCATCTATGTAAGGCTTGTGTAGATCAAGCTCAAAGTTTTCATTGTGTGGAAGTGGGACAAAGTCTATCTTGCGCAAATCTGCATTTTCAAAGTTTTTGTAATCACGAGTCCTGCCATAAAGACTTGCAAAAGAAACGCCATGAC
>JAOAUE010000027.1:1313-47665 GCA_030157745.1 Minisyncoccota bacterium | reverse complement strand
ATGATAGAAATAATTCCGGCGATATTGCCACAAAGTTTTAGAGATATAGAGCAAGCGGTAGAAAAGGTCCGCGCTATTGCTCCGACTATACAGATAGATTTTTGTGATGGAAAATTTGTAAACAACAAAACATGGTGGTGGACAGGCAAAGAAGTTTCTCGCAAAGACGCGATAATCAAAGAAGAGGAGGGTTTGCCATACTGGGACAGTATCAACTATGAGTTTGATTTGATGGTTGCTGACCCACTGTCACAAATGGACACCTTCATCGCACTTGGCCCCTCGAAGATAATTTTTCATAAAAAGAGTGTTTCTGTAGAGAGTTTGCTAAATTATTTTGAAAATCTGCCAGAGATAACTAGGCAAATGATTTCTTTTGGCATTGCGCTAGATCTCGATGATGACCCAGCAGAAATTGCTCCACTTGTACCATACCTGCGGCGTATTCAGTGTATGGGTATAGAACATATAGGTTTTCAAGGAGAACCTTTCACAGAAAAATCTATAGAACTTGTAAAAAAAGTCTATGAGCTTTATGGAGAGAGTATTCGTATCAGTGTTGATGGTGGAGTAAACGCCAAAAATATTCCAGATCTTGTAAAAGCTGGCGCTCGGAGGTTGGTTGTGGGTTCTGCTATCTTTCAAAGTATCGATCCTCACGGTACAATAGAAGAGTTACAAAATCTTGCTAACTCATAAAAATGAAAAATAAAATTGGCACTTATTCAACAAGAGAGCTATCTATAAAAGCAAATGAAATAAGAGAAAGCATCATCTCTATGCTTTTGTCTGCTGGATCAGGTCACACTGCAGGACCTCTCGGAATGGCTGATGTTTTCACTGCACTATACTTTGATCTAGTTCGTCATGACCCAGAAAATCCCGACTGGAAAGAGAGAGACAGAGTTATCCTTTCAAATGGCCATATCAATCCTGTACTTTATGCCACTATGGCTCACGTTGGATACTTTCCTACAGAAGAGCTTCAAACATTACGGAAGTTTGGTAGTCGACTTCAAGGACATCCTCATAGAGAATTTTTGCCATACTTAGAAAATAGTTCAGGCCCGCTCGGATGCGGACTTTCTCAGGCTGTTGGTATGGCGCTGGCTGACAGGATAGATAATGGTGTCACTAGTGATAAATACTTTTATTGTTTACTAGGAGACGGAGAGCTCAATGAAGGTAATAACTGGGAGGCAATAATGCTCGCTGGCAAAGAAAAGCTTCGTAATCTCATAGCGATAGTAGATAGAAACAATATCCAAATAGACGGTTATACAGAGGATGTCATGCCACTAGATTCGCTCAATGCCAAGTGGGAAGCCTTTAACTGGCATGTGCAAGAAATAGATGGACACAATATAGAAGCCATCATTGATGCTGTTCACAAAACCAAAGCTGTATTTGAAAAGCCTTCCGTTATCATTGCGCGCACTATTCCTGGAAAAGGTGTGCGAGAATTTGAACGCAAATTTGAGTGGCATGGTAAAGCGCCAAACAAAGAAGAGGCAAATATGGCACTTCAAGAGCTAAGAACATTAAATGGTAAAATTAAGAGTGAACATAATTAAAATTATATGGAAAGATTTCAATTACTTTGTGTTGTAAATATTCTACTTATAAAAGATAAAAAAATCTTGCTTATGCGTCGTATGAATACTGGTTATCGTGATGGTGATTATGAAGTGCCTGCTGGACATATCGACGGGGGTGAGCCCGTAACAATTGCTGCGATTCGTGAGGCAAAAGAAGAGATAGGTGTAAACATTAAAAAAGAAGATTTACGAGTTGTTCATGTAATGCACCGTTATGGTGAAAAGCATGAACGTATCGAATTTTTTTTGATAGCCGATAAATGGGAAGGAGAACCAACAATAACTGAGCCGGATAAGTGTGATGACTTACAATGGTTTTCACTAGGCGATCTTCCAGAGAATACAATACCTAAGGCACGACATGGAATTGAACAGTATAAGTTAGGAGTAATCTTTTCGGAATTTGATTGGAGTTTATCTGAAAAATAAAAATATGTTAAATCCTGATTTAAAACTAAATACAAAAATCTTCTCTGATGATGTAGAGCAAGTACCAATTCGCAAAGGCTTTGGTGAAGGTTTGGCACAAGCAGGTGAGAGCAACAAAGACATTGTCGCTCTTTCTGCCGATCTGACTGAAAGTACTCAAATGCATTTGTTCAAAAACAAGTTTCCAGAGAGATTTGTAGAGATAGGAGTAGCTGAGCAAAACTTGGCAACTGTCGCAAGTGGTATAGCAGCGATGGGTAAATATCCATTTTTCTCTTCTTATGCAATGTTTTCTCCGGGAAGAAACTGGGAGCAGATCCGTACAACTCTTGCATACAATGATAGAAAAGCTGTTATTGTCGGAAGCCACGCAGGTGTTTCTGTTGGCCCAGATGGTGGTACTCACCAAGCCATAGAAGACATAGCTCTTATGCGTGTTATTCCCCGCATGGTGGTTCTTTCGCCTTGTGATGCCCTCCAAGCAAAGAAAATGACCATAGCGCTTGCGCAGGCCCCTCTCTTGGCATACCTACGGCTGGCCCGAGAAAAGACGCCTGCCATCACTACAGAAGATACGCCTCTAGAAATAGGAAAGGGTCAAATACTTTTCCGCCCAGAAGGTGTTGCTCATGTTGCTATAGTTGCAACAGGGGCGTTGGTAGCAAATGCTATGCGTGTAGCAAAAGATTTGGAAAGAAAACATATCAAGGCTATCGTGGTAAATATCCACACCATCAAGCCTCTGGATGAAGAGTTGATCATAAAAGTGGCTAAAGAAACAAAAGCTATAGTAACGGTAGAGGAGCACCAAATCGCAGGTGGTTTGGGTGGAGCAGTAGCTGAGTGTTTGGCAAAAAATTATCCAACAGCTATAGAGTTCGTTGGAGTTCAGGATCTATTTGGTCAATCAGGAACACCAAATGAGCTAATAGAGCATTACGGCATGGGTCGTGATGACATAATGAGTGCCGTTTTGAAAGTCTTAGATAGAAAAAATTAGTTTAAACTAGGATTATTTTCCGCAACATTTTTTATTTGAGAAAGTAGAAGTACTTTAGATTTTAAGTATTCTAAATCTTCTTTTGCTTCCTTATAAATCTCTGAAGGTACCCCGTTTTCTTCGAAAGATTTTATTAGTAGATCATATTTTTGTACCTCAGATAACTTCTCTGAAATACTAAGAGCTGAAACTGGTCTAGACATAGTCAGACTGTCTATTTGCCCCTCAATAGCAGGTTTATTTTTTTTGGCATCCATGTAGGATTCTATACGCAAGAGCTCTGCGTGTAATTTTGCTATCTTTTGATCAAAAGATTTTATTATTTCGCTAGGATAAAATTTTTCTTCTTTCGCGCTTACTTCTAACACATGATCAGTGTCAGCTATTACTCTATTTTCAGAACTAAATTTTTCAAAGTCTTCCATAAATTTATATATTTTTAATCTTATAATCACTTGGAGCTTCAGATAGATATTTCTCCAGCGTATCTTTTGTCAAAAGACCTTTTTGTGCGCCGACGTATCCTACAACACTCATGGAGTTTATAGGTCCCCAAGAGAGTGCTTCTTCTAAAGACTTGTCCATAAGGAGTGCGACAGAGACAGTAGAGGCAAATGCATCTCCGGCACCAGTTCTTTCATATGGATCATGTGGGTATATAGGCATGAAATAAGCCTCTTTGCCGTCAGAAGCATAAGCTCCTTTGACCCCATCAGTTATAAATACATTTTTTGGCCCTAGGTCGTGAAGGCCTTTTATCAAAACCTTTATTTCTCCAGTCTCTACTTTTAGTATTCTTTGTGCTTCTTCTACGTTACAAAAGAAAGCGTATGTGTTTTGGTAGATGTCCTTTAGTGCCTCAACACCCATTTTCATTTGGAATGTTCCTGGCTGAAAGACTAACTTTGTTTCTGGGTGAGCAGAGACAAAGTTTGAGATTTCTCTGTGGTAGTCTTCTGTTCCTTCTCCTAAAGAAGAGAGGTAAATCATTTTTGGTGCCATCATGTCAGAAGGGAAAGATGTGGGAAAGTGGGCGTGTTTTACAAGTATAGTTCTATCTACGTCATACCAAAGCACATAGTGATAGTTGGTAGGGATACCTTCGTGGACTCCTACGTATTTTGTTAAGACATTGTTTTTTATAAGTTCATCAAGACAGTTTTGTCCGTGAGTATCTTTCCCAACATTTGCCATAAGAGCAGAAGATACTCCAAGTCTAGAGGCGCAAACAGCAGCGTTGGCGCTATTGCCCACAGCGCGCACTTCTTCGACTGATTCGTATGGGACTTTGTCTCCAAAGCGTAGCGAGAGTTTGCAGTTGTGCTCGTCTATATCACAAGTCACCCTCGCATCTTTTATTTTTATAAAGGCATCAGTTACAAGATCCCCGATAGCCAAAAATTCTATTTGTTCATTTTGCATAAAGGTATTATAGCTATTTTATCACTGTGGTACAATTGTTTTATGAAAACCCTAAGAGCTTATATTGCTGAAGCCAAAAGAGACAAAAAAGCCATAGGGCATTTTAACTTTTCAAATATTGAAGGGCTTTGGGCTATAGCTCACGGAGCACAAAATGTGGGTGTGCCTGTTATTGTCGGTGTCTCTGAAGGTGAAGAGAGAGCTATAGGTATAAATGAGGCTGTGGCGATGGTAAGAAGTATCAGAAGCAATCTCAAGATCCCTATATTTTTAAATGCTGATCATCATTATAGTGTCGATAACGTAAAAAAATGCATTGATGCTGGATATGACAGCGTTATTTTTGACGGAGCAAAACTTAGTCTAGAAGAAAACATAGAAAAATCAAGAGAGTGTGTGGAGTATGCTCACAAAAGTTTGCACGATGTGATTGTAGAGGTAGAGCTTGGATATATAGGTCAATCTTCAAAAGTTTTAGATGGTGTTCCTGAGGGTGTATCTCTTGAAAATCTCACAAAAGTAGAAGACGCCCAAAAACTAATGAAAGAAACAGGTGCTGACATGCTTGCTCCAGCTGTAGGAAACATCCATGGCATGATGAAAGGCGGTGTTGATCCAAGTCTCGATATAAATAGGATAAGAGAAATAGCGAAAGCAACAGACACACCTCTTGTTCTTCACGGCGGATCTGGTAACGATGCTGATTTTGAAGAGGCGATACGCTCTGGTATCTGTGTTGTTCATATAAATACAGAACTTCGCAAGGCTTATACGGAAGGAGTCAAAAAGTATATGGCAGAAAATCCAGAGGATGTTGCTCCGTACAAATACGGCGAAGCCGGCAAGTTATCAATGCAAAAGGTAGTAGAAGAGAAGTTAAAAGTTTTTAGTAGGATTAAATAATATGAATTTAGAAATACTCAAAAAAGTCTTTAAGGGCGACATAGAGCAGGATGAAAAAACTCTAGAAAAATACAGCCATGATGCATCGCTTTTTGAGGTTGTGCCAGAAGTGGTAGTTTTTCCAAAAGATGAAGCTGATGTAGAGACTTTGGTTTCTTTTACAAAAGAGCAAAAAAAGCTTGATACAAAAGTCTCGATAACACCAAGATCAGCTGGTACTTGTATGTCCGGAGGACCACTGAACGAGTCTATTATTTTAGATACTACAAAATATCTCAACAACATTATCTCTGTTGACGAAGAAAAAGCTATTGTTCAACCCGGAGTTTATTATCGAGACTTTGAAAAACAAACTCTCGCACATGGCTCTATCATGCCGGCTTATACAGCGTCCAAGGATCTCTGTGCGGTCGGAGGAATGGTGGGGAACAACTCTGGTGGAGAAAAAACCATCAAATACGGCAAAGTCGAAAGATATGTCAAAAGACAAAGAATTGTTTTCTCTGACGGCAGAACTTATGAAGTAAAACCGCTAAACAAAACTGAACTTTTGGCCAAGATAGCTCGTGAAGACTTCGAAGGGCGGATTTATAAACAAGTCTTTGATCTCGTAGAGCAAAACTATGATTTGCTTCAACAAGCCAAACCAAAAGTTAGTAAAAATAGTGCTGGGTATTACCTTTGGAATGTTTGGGATAGAGAAAAAGGAATTTTTGACCTCAACAAACTTATCGTTGGTTCTCAGGGAACTCTCGGTATCACTACAGAGATAGAGTTCTCACTTGTGCCTGTTGCAAAGTATTCAAAGATGGTTGTCATCTATATGTCCAAACTCGATAAGCTAGGTGAAGTCGTTGATACTGTTATGCGCTATGAGCCAGAGAGTTTTGAATCCTTTGATGACTACAGTATGAAGCTGGCGATAAGATTTATCTGGGATTTTTTCAAGCGTCTTGGGTTTTGGGGTGCTATCAAGTTAGGATTACAATTCATCCCTGATATGTTTTTGGTGCTTCGTGGTGGGGTACCAAAGATGATACTGATGGCTGAAGTAACAGGGAACGATGAAGAGGATTTAGAAAAAAGAGCAGGAGATATACTAGAAGCTGTAAAGCCATTTGGTTTCCAGACAAAGATAGCTCGCTCAAAAGGAGAAATAGAAAAGTATTGGAAAATAAGACGCGAGAGCTTTGCCCTTCTTCGCAATCATGCAAAAGGCAAGCGCACTGCACCATTTATAGATGATATTATCGTTAGTCCACATGATATGCCGAAGTTTTTGCCGGAACTTCAAGAGATACTTTCTCACTACAAACTTGACTACACTATTGCTGGGCATGCCGGCAATGGCAACTTTCATATTATCCCTCTTATGGACCTCAATAATCCATTTTCTTCAGATATTATTTTGGACTTGTCACAAAAAGTTTATGACCTCGTTGCACGTTACGGAGGGTCTATCACCGCTGAGCACAACGATGGTATTATCCGCACTCCGTATCTGTCTTATATATATAACGAAAAAGTTTTGGAGCTTTTCAAAAAAACCAAAGAAATATTTGATCCAGAATATATATTTAACCCCGGCAAAAAGGTAGGAGGTTCGTTCAAATACATAACCGATCACCTCATAAGGAAGCATGAGCAAGATCATAGGTCATAAAATAAAAAACCATGAACTCAATCACGGTTTTTAAGGTTTTTTAAACCTGAAAGAAAATATTGCTTGTGCAACAACATTGTCTTTTTGGTATATTTTTGCTTCTCCTAAACACCCATTTTCTGTAAGGGCAGAAACTGACCCAATCACTTTTGATTCTACAAGAGGACTAAGAGGTCTTTTAAACTCTACTTTCATTGAACTTGTTAAGGCTATTTTCCCAAACTTTTTATCAGCAAAAAAAAGAGCAGTTATACCTCCAACAGAATCTAAAAGGGTTGATACATAACCACCATGGATAATCCCTTCGTAAGCTTCAAATTTTTTACTTATAGAAGCAATATTTAAAATAAGTGCATTATCTCCCAGAGGCTTCATGTCTTTTGAAGGGTCTAACCCCATTTTCTTATAGAAGCAAGAGCTTGTTTTCCAATATTCTTTTAAATTGTCCATTTTTTTATTTTTTATAATGATACAATTATAAAACCAGAAGTCAAGTTTTTTTAATGTAAATATTATTGATTGCCTTTATTTGCATTTTTAGGCTTTTGCCGTATAATAAAGCCCTATGTTAATACTACAAGCAACAAAAAGACAAGGTGAAAAACCAGAAGAATTAAGAGATGGGGGGCGAATTCCAGCTGTATTTTACGGCTTTGGCAAGGAATCAACAGCTATTTCTGTACCAAAAGTAGAGTTTATAAAACTCTTTAGAGAAGCAGGGGAGACTACTGCTATAACACTAGATATGGGAGGAGAGAAGGTGTCAGCTTTGATTCACGACCTTCAGAGAGATCCAGTTCGTGGAGAACCAACTCACGTTGATTTCCTAGTTATCGATATGAACAAAGAGGCAGAAGTTGCTGTGCCTATTGAGTTCACAGGTCTTGCTGAAGCTGAAAAAGGAGGTATCGGTATGGTTGTTAAGGTTATGCACGAAGTAGAAGTGCGAGCTTTGCCTGCTGACCTACCACACTCTATCACTGTGGATCTAACTCCTCTTGCAAGTCTTAGTGACGTTATTCATGCCAAAGACTTAGCTCTTCCAAAGGGGGTAACTCTTGTAACTGATGGCGAAGATGTTGTGGCTTCTGTTTCTGCCTTTGTAGAAGAAAAAGAAGAAACACCAGTGTTGGATCTTGACGCTATTGAAGTAGAAAAGAAAGGTAAGAAAGAAGAAGAGGGAGCAGAAGAACCTGCAAGCTAATCAACACCTACACTCTTTAGTCAAGGGTAAAAACAGTAATATTTTGTTATAATAAAAGTCTTACATATGATGCGTAAGGCTTTTATTTTTATATTGATTGTTGCTATTAGTTTTGCTACTAGTATTACTTCTTTGGCTAGCTTGCCAAGCTTGGCTTTGGCTCAGGTTACTTCAGCAGAAGAGCGTGCCCAACTCGAAGCCGAGCTCAAAGTTTTAGAGCAAGAAATAAAAGAAAAAGAAGCCATCCTAAAAAGCCAACAACAAAAAACTGGAACCCTCAAAAAAGACGTTGCCCTCCTCACTTCTCAGATAGAAACCGCCAAACTCAAAATCCGTGCCAAAACTATAGCCATCAACAAACTTGGTCAAGAAATAAACCAAAAATCCAAGGCCATAAATGATCTAGAGTCTGAAATAGGTCGAGAGCGAAGTTCTATGGCTCAGCTTATAAAAAAGACCAATGAGATAGATCAAAAAGGCGCTACTTATGTTTTGCTTAGCGCTGACTCCGTTTCTGATTTTTATCAAGATTTAGATGACTTTCTTTCTGTGAAGCAATCTTTGTATGCTTCAGTAAACAAGATAAAACAAATCAAATCTCTAACAGAAGATCAAAAAGAACAACTCGAGTCCAAAAAAGAGGATGAGCTTGATGCCAAGAGTTCTTTGGATTATCAAAAAAAAGTTGTTGAGCAATCTGAAAAAGAAAAAAAGACATTACTACAAATAAGCCAAAGCAAAGAAAAAGAATACCAAGCTGTCTTGGCGGAAAGACAAAAGAGAGTTACAGAGATACGAAACAAACTCTTTAGTTTTGCTGGTGGAAATACAAAAGCTATTCCTTTCGCACAGGCTTATGAATATGCGGAGGCGGCGTCAGCAAAGACAGGAGTTCGTACTGCATTTATTTTGGCTATTCTTACTCAAGAATCAAATCTCGGAAAAAATGTTGGTACTTGTAATAGAGCCGGAGATCCACCAAGTAAGAGTTGGAAAAATGTTATGAGCCCTACTCGTGACCAAGCTCCGTTCAAGAGGATAACTGAGGCACTAGGTCTTAACCCTGATACAACACCAGTATCTTGTCCTATTGCCGGAGGAGGTTGGGGAGGAGCTATGGGCCCTGCTCAGTTTATACCTTCAACATGGGAGTCAGTAGCCGAAGAAGTCGCAAGTGATTTAGGTGTTAGTATCGCCAACCCTTGGCGTGCCCAAGATGCTATTATGGCTTCTGCGGTCTACCTCAAGCGCCGAGGAGCCGTTGGTGGAGAATCTGCCGAAAGAAATGCGGCTTGTAGGTATTATTCAGGACGATCTTGTGATGGTAAGAGGCCACCAAATAGCTTCTACGGCAACAACGTTATGTCTATAGCCCGCTCAGTTCAGTCTGATATTGACTATTTGAAACAATATGGTGTTTCTAGAAGATAGAGACTATTTGTATTAAAAACTTGAAAAATTAGCACTCTATGCTAGAATAAGAGCCTATGAAAAAGGACACTCACCCAAAAAACTTTAGAGAAGTTGTTTTCCACGACAACTCGTCAGATACCCAATTTATCATTGGTTCTACTATCAATACTACTGAAACTATCACTATAAAAGGTAAAGAATACCCACTTTTTAGAGTTGAAATATCTAGTGCTTCACACCCATTCTTCACAGGTAACGAAAAAGTTATCGACACTGCTGGACGAGTAGATAGATTCAAAAAGCGTCTTGCTTCTGCAAAGAAGTAGCTATAGAAAGCCCTCGTAGGACATTTTATATTTCTCGAAAACTCGTCCGCCAGCTGGCGGACCTCAAACAGTTCTCAAAACATAAAATGCCCTATTCGGGCTTTTTTGCTAAAATAGATTATACATGGATCACGTACAAAATAAGATATAAACTATGACTAAAGAAACGAAACCAATCAAATTATTAGATAATCAAGGGAATATATAATTCCTATTTTGTTCGTGATGGATATAGAAACACTAAAACAAAATCCTCGTACTGCATATTTGGCAGGAGAATACGAAAAGCTTTTGAATCAAGAAAAAGATCTTGAGGAACTTTTGGCTACCGATCCAAGTCTCGCTGATATGGTCAAGGAAGAAAGGTCTACTATTGTTGTCCAAAAGGAGGCTATTGAAAACCAAATAAAAGATATAGAAAAGGCAGAAAAAGAAGAAGAGGAATTTCCCAACGAAATCATTCTTGAAGCTCGCGCTGGGGCAGGAGGGGATGAGGCCGCTATTTTTGCTACTGAACTCGCTGACATGTACGAGCGCTATGCTGATAGTAAAGGTTGGACTACTCGTCATCTAGATGACTATACTCGAGAAATAAAAGGTAAAGATGTATACAAATTACTTCGATTTGAAACAGGGGTACACCGAGTGCAAAGAGTACCAGCAACAGAAAAAAACGGACGCATTCATACCTCTACTGCTTCTATTGCTATTCTTCCAATGCGTAAAAAGGTAAATTTTGTTATCAATCCTGCAGACTTGGACATGGAGTACTCACGCTCTGGTGGAGCAGGAGGACAAAATGTTAACAAAGTTGAAACAGCGGTGCGCCTCATCCACAAGCCTACCGGTATCGATGTGCGTAGTACTAGTGAAAGAAGTCAGCTTGCTAACAGAGAAAAAGCGATGCAAATCCTAACTGCCAAGCTTCAACAAATGAAAGAAGAAGAGGAAGCCAAAAAGTATTCTGGAGATCGCAAGGCGCAGATAGGTACAGCCGATCGAAGTGAGAAAATCCGTACTTACAACTTTCCTCAAGATAGAGTTACAGATCACCGAATACGTCAAAACTTTTCAAATATACCAGGTATAATGCTTGGTAAGTTAGATAAAATAATAGAAGCGCTTCAGAGTGGGGAATTTACTGTAGGTGATGATGAAGGTATAGGGGAGGAATAAAAGGCGCTCGGACGCACAATATCATTTGCTTGTTGCGGATGCCTGCGCAGAGTCCTCACTGCGCAAATGATATTATGCGCCCTCGCTTGAAAAAAAAGGTAAAATAAGTATAATAAATCAGCTTATTGTTATTGGCGTGCTTGCACGCCGAAGCACAAGCTTAGGCGTGTATAGTTCAGTGGTAGAACGCCGTCCTGATAAGACGGAGGTCCATGGTCCGATTCCATGTACACGCACAAAAAATGATTACCTCTTTTATTATCATTCTTGCTTTGGCATCATATGCTTTTGGTATATATGCAATTATTAAGAAAACATATAAGCCGAATCTTTTTAGTCGGGTTGTATGGCTTGCTCTTGGTGTAAATAGTTTATTTAGTGTTATCCAGCTTCAAAATAATAAGGCAACACTTGCCATTGCTTGGGTTGCGGCTTTTGGTTCTTTTTTGATTTTTCTTGGCAGTCTTTTTAGTAAGGGAAATAGAATATTTGCTAGAAATGAAATTATTGCTAGTGTTCTGTTGGTCATAAGCCTTATTATATGGCTCGTAGCAGATGTTCCAATCATTAATCTTTCTATAGGATTAATAGCCCATTTCGTAGGTTCATTACCGACTCTCATTAGGGTTATTCATAAACCTAGTGAAGAGAATGTTCTATTTTGGCTTTTCTTTGCATTGGCAAGCCTTTTAGCGTTTATTGTTACTCCAAAGGATTCTCTAAAAGAATATATGTATGTTCTATATTACGTTATTTTCGACGGAGGAATGACGTTGCTTTCTCTTCGGCAATACTCCAAGAAAGCATAATTGTCCGATTCTATGTACACGCATAAAAAAAAGTGGATTTCTCCACATTTTACAAAATTTAAATTTTCGTTGCCCAGCTACTAAATAACAAAAATGACCCTGTGGTTAGTGCGGTACCCCCACACCACAGTAAAGCATTTTTATCATTAATTATTGCAACATAACCAAAAGCAAGCATTGCAAGAAAATAGAAGACAGCTTTTTGAAAAGCATAATTTTTTATTAATTTTAGTACCATCTTTAGAGTTTTTCTTTAGATTACTACACCTTAACAAAAAGTCAAGTTTGTGCTATAATGTAAATATATGGTCTTATCTATCGTTGCAACCCCAATAGGGAACTTGAAGGACGTCACTATTCGCGCTAAGGAAGTGCTAGAGCAAGCTACCTTGATAGTGGCAGAAGATACTCGTACTAGTGGTCAGTTGCTCAAACTCCTTGGAATAGAAGGAAATAGAGAGTTTGTGGCAAGTCATGCTATGAGTACCAAAAATGCCCTACAAAAGGCACTGGAGCGTTGTGGAAGCCATGAGTATATAGCTTTGGTTACAGACGCGGGCACTCCGACCATCTCTGACCCAGGGAGCTTTTTCGTCTCTGAGTTTCGCAAGTTATACCCGGAAGCCAAAGTAGTACCTGTGCCCGGAGCGTCAGCTGTTATCTCGGCTTTATCAGTTTCTGGGTACCCATCAGATCATTTTGAATTTGTTGGTTTTGTCCCGCACAAAAAAGGCCGGCAGACACTATTCGCGCGAATAAGAGATATAGAACACGTAGTTGTTTTTTATGAGTCTCCGCACCGCATAGTCAAAACTATGAAAGAGTTAGGGGGTGTTATTTCTGACAGAGAAATTTTTATTGCTCGAGAAATGACAAAAGTTTTTGAAGAATATATTTTTGGTTCTGGAGAAGAGCTCGCCAAGTATTTTGAAGAGCACAAAGACAAGTGCCGAGGAGAGTTTGTTTGTATAGTCTCACCAAAATAACTCAAAGTTACATTTTGCAACTATTTTGGTATAATACATGTCTATGAATGGCAAAATAAAACTACTAATATTCAATAGTATTTTGATCACCGCGCTACCTTTATTGGGGCTACCTAGAACTATAAAAAATATAATACTTTTTGCTGTTGGTCTTGTAAGTCTCGCTCTTGTGCTGTCTATAAAAAAAGGTGTAAGGATTTTGCGCCTGAAATTAAAAAGAATAGAAGGCCAGCAAGGAACATTCATTGGTTAATATGGAAAACGAACAAATACACAAAAATCATATTCATCTAGGAGCTAGAATATTGGTAGGGATTGTTGCCCTAGCTGGTATATTTTTGATCGGTGTTTATGTTGGCTATGAAAATAGACCCGCATCAAAGAAGATAGTAGATATAGTAAACAAGGACTCCACTGTTCCAAATCTTCAAACAACAGACTTTGAGCCTTTTTGGCGAGCGTGGCAACTAGTCAAAGAAAAGTACCCTGAGGCTGGCAAAACTAGCAATGAGGAGCATCTATATGGCGCGATAAAAGGACTCCTTGCTTCTTTTGGTGATCCCTACACAACATTTTTTGATCCGGAAGAAACCAAGAATTTTGAAACTCAAATCTCTGGTGAGTTTGGTGGTGTCGGTATGGAAATGGCACAAAAAGACGGAGTGTTAACTGTTGTAGCTCCACTGAAAAACACTCCTGCTTATAGAGCGGGTATCATGGCCGGGGACAAGATAGTAAAGATAGGAGACAAGCTTAGTTCTGATATGAGTGTCGACAATGCGGTTGATCTTATAAGAGGAGAGCCAGGGACTGATGTTTCTATAACTATAGTTCGAGATGGGCTAGGCACTCCCAAAGAGATTTCTATGACTCGCGCCAAGATCTCTATCCCAACAGTTGATGTTGAAAAACACGAAGCCCAAGGAGTGTTTGTTATTAAGCTCTATAGTTTTTCTGCGCAGTCACCAGAGCTCTTTAGGAAGGCTTTACAAGAATTTGTTGATTCTGGTTATGACAGGTTGGTGCTTGATCTCAGAAACAATCCTGGCGGATATCTAGAAGCAGCGGTTTCTATGGCTAGTTGGTTTTTGCCACAAGGAGAGGTCGTAGTTAAAGAAATAGGTAAAACAGATGAGGACCTTGTTTTGCACAAAAGCACAGGCCCAGGTATTTTCAAAAATAAAATCAAGATGGCTATCTTGGTCAACAAAGGTTCTGCTTCTGCATCAGAGATACTTGCTGGAGCGCTTTCTGAGCACGGAGTAGCTACCCTACTAGGGGAGAAGACTTTTGGTAAAGGTTCGGTTCAAGAATTGATGAAACTAACACCAAGTACCTCTATCAAAATAACAGTTGCAAAATGGTATACACCAAAAGGTGTTTCTATATCAGATAGCGGGTTAACACCTACTGTTTTAGTTGACCAAAATAAAGATATAGAAAATGATATAGAACTTAAGCAAGCTATTGATTATGTAGCAAAAAAATAAACTAACATGAAAGTTATCTTAATACAAAATATAAATAAGGTTGGGAAAAAAGATGAGATAGTCGAAGTTGCTGGAGGATACGCAGACAACGTTCTTTTCCCTTCAAAAAAGGCTATACCTGCTACTGCAAAAAACATAGAAGCACTAAATCGAAAAATATCTTCAACTAAAGCACGCAAAGATTTGGAGCACGGGCTTTTAGAGTCAGCTATCAAGAGCTTACCAGAAGAGACTTTGTCTATCTCTGTAAAGGCAAATGAAAAGGGGCACCTTTTCTCAAGTATAGGTGAAGACGAGATAGTCGATGCGCTGTCCAAAAAACGAATAAATCTCTCTGCTAAAAATATTATCTTAACAAAACCAATAAAAGAAACAGGGGAGTACAAAATACAAATAGTAGAAGGAGCTTATAAAAAAGAAATCACTCTATCTATCACAAAATAAAAATCTCTGAGACTTACCTCAGAGATTTTTATTTATTTTGTTATTATGTGAGCTGCTTTGCGAGTAGAAGTTGTTCCATCAAAGTTCAGCTTTCTTTTGTTTGTGAACTTCACAGTTCCTTCTTTGAGAGCAAACAAAGTGTGGTCTTTTCCTAGTCCAACGTTTGTTCCAGCTAGGATTTTTGTTCCTCTTTGGCGCACAATGATAGCACCAGCTGTTGCTTTGCCTCCATCATAAATCTTGGTACCGAGGTACTGTGGATTTGAATCTTTTAGGTTTTTCGATGCCGCTCCTTGTTTCTTATGTGCCATATATGTAAGTAATAATTTTTATTAGACCACAATAATATATCAAATAAGCTCCAATGTCAACAAAATAGGGGTATTTCTACCTTAGAGTATGTTTTTGTCAATATAGCTCAAAAGGGTGGGGAATAGGGGCTTATTTTGTATGTTTTAAAAGGGTATAATAGGTTTTATATGAAGTCTTTTGTCCAAAAATACTATCAAACCTTGTTTGTATTTTTTGTGCTTTTACTCGCTATACTTTCTTATATTTTAGGGTATCAAACCGCTTCCCAAAAAAGGGCAGTATCTAATGGTGGTATTGTATTTTCTTGCCAAGAAGAGACCTTATCTCAACAAAAAGTTCTTGGGGTACAAAAGGATTTATCTCAAAGCAATATAGATACAAGTGAAGTTCAGGGCCAAAATAACAATGTAAACAATTCAGAAATTACCGATCAATCAAAAAAGGGTATTTATGTTGGATCAAAAAATGGCACCAAGTACTATACTCCAGGTTGTTCAGCTACAAATAGGATAAAACCAGAAAATTATATTTGGTTTCAAAGCGTAGAAGATGCTACTCTACAAGGGTATACAAAAGGATCATGTTGAAAAAATTTCTTACAATCTTATCTATATTTGTCTTAGGCGGTTGGGCTTTTAGTCAGTATTTTAATAACAGTCTAAACTTGAAGACTTATAAGGTTTTTTCTACTATTAAGACCATCGGTACCATAAAAGAAGAGCCAGATATTATCATCACTGACATTATTGAAGAAACCAACAAACAAAGAGTTCTAGAAGGGCTCCCACCACTTTCTATCAATGAAAAATTGAATGAATCTTCTGATATAAAAACTCAAGACATGATTGATCTTCAATACTTTGAACACAACTCACCAAATGGTGATGGTGTTTCTGATCTCGGAACAAAGGTAGGTTATCAGTATGTAGTTATGGGAGAAAATCTTGCTCTTGGAAATTTTTCAAGCGCCAAAGAAATAGTCGATGCATGGATGAATAGCCCAGGCCACCGCGCAAATATTTTGAGCTCTAAATATCAAGAGATTGGTGTTTCAGTAAAGTACGCAAAGTACGAAGGCAAAAATGTCTGGTTTGCAGTACAACACTTTGGCACTAGTCGTATTGTTTGCCCAAGCATAGATACAAACCTAAAGGCGTCCATAGACGCTCTAAACCGCGAATTAAAGGCAGAGGAGGGGATAATCATAAACCTCAAAAAGTCTCTTGAAGCTCCAGGAGCTCAAAATCAAAGTTCTTACCAATCAATGATAGAAACATTCAACGCAAAAGTAGATGCTTATAATGCAAAGTTGGTGGCATCAAAACAAAAGATAAATATTTATAATCAAGAAGTGCGAAGATTCAATAGTTGTATCACAGCATTTCAGTAGTTTTGTCTAGTTGAGGGGATGCACCCTTTAAACTATATAGTGTCGCACAATATATCTTTTACGACACTGTATGGGGCGAAATAGCCTTATTCTATAAAGAGCACTTCCCTCGGGCTTATTTTTGATTGTGGTAGACAGTCATCATTATTTCCTGTTCGAAGCAGAAATTTTTTATTTTAATTCCCTGACATATTTACCACTTTAAAATACAAAAAGCCTTTTTTGAGGCCTTTGTCCTTTTTTCCTTTTTACCACTTCCCTGCCTAAAAATAAAAAAATCCCCGGCAATTGTCGGGGCTTTGTTTTTAACTTTTTATCAGACAGCTTCAGTTTTTTTGAGTCTTTCCAAAATTTGGAAAAAAAGCTCAATCCTTTGTTCTGAAAGAGTTTCCCCATAGAAACCATGGGAAATAGTATTGAGTTGATTATCAAATATTTTTCTAACCTCTCCTCTGAAAGACCCAGGAAGTTCTTCTGTTTGAACCTCTTCCTCTCTTGTTATTTTTGGGTTTTCAAAAACTGTTAGGTTTAAGTTCAGATTTTCTTTTGCTGAAACAAGGTAGAAAGAATTTCCGTTTTCGTTAACGATGTCAAAGATTATGCTATTCATATTAAAGGTGTTTTTTTGTTTGAGACAATACTACATCCTTAATACGTTTTGTCAAACTTTAGTTTATCCGCAAGGCTCGCCTGTAGTTAGACTGTAGTCAACACCGCTTTCACATCCGGCTGGCACATAACCTTCGCCGTAGTATCCGTACCCAGTTTCATCTGGTAGGTTTGGAGTGTTTTCATATGTGGTGTAGTAATAAGTCTTGTTTGTGGTTGGTACAGAGTTTGTTTCTGTTATGGTGCGAGTATTACTTGTTCTAAAATCGGAAACACCATAGTTAGTATTCATGTATATACCAAGATTTGCATTGTTTTGGTTCGTGCCAAAACTATCAAAAGCGTTTGCTCCTAGACTACGTGTACCCACATAGCTCTTGGGATATAGAGGTACGATCATAAGCGCTATAACGACACCAAGGATTATCATGGCTGTGAGAAGTGTTTTGTTAGTTATATTTTCCATATAGTCACATACTACTCCAAAATTTGGAGTTTCTTCCGCTATCTTTTACTAGGCAACATATACTAAAATACGTCAAATTGTAGAGCTAGAGGCACGTGATCTGAGACTACGTCTGGCAAAGCCTCGAAGCCTTCTACCAAGATTTCGTCAGAAACAAAGGCGTAGTCTGCGTGTTTATCGTTTTCTTTCGCCAGCTCAGTCCAAGTTGTTGATATGTTGTATTTAGTTATAAGGTTGATAAAGTGTTCTTCAAGCATTTTGATACTTTCTGTTTCAGGAAGTAAGTTGAAATCACCAACCATTATTTTGGGTGTATTCCCTGTTGTTTCAATGAATGATTTAATCGCTTTTGATTGCTCTATCCTATTTTCATTATCTCTCCTTCCTTCTGGGCTCCAGTGTCCATGAACATTCATGATCATGACATCTTTGCGTCCATGTTTTATATGGATCCATTGCATTTTTCGTGTATGGTCTACCCCATCTCTTGTAGAAGTAAACGCAGGATTCTCATAAAGCATAACCTCTCCACTAGCTATAACCTCAAATCCTTTTTTTAGGAAAATAGCGATACCATAAACATTTTCTATAACAGGACAAAAATAAGCGTTGTAATCTATAAGGATTTCAGTAATTTCTTTCAAGATATGTTTGTTGCGCCCACGCTCATCAATATTTGTTTCTAGTTCCTCATCAAGGTCATTGAAAATCTCTTGAAAACAAAAAATATCAGTATCAGACATTTTTTCTTTCAAAAACTTTTCAAAAGGCTCTTTTAGTCTACCGGCCCAAGTGTTTAATGTGATCAATTTCATATAGGTACTATTATACCTTACTAATTTGCTATACAATACTACCAATCATGACCCGTAAAAATAATCTTCTCTCGATACTTGTCCCGGCTATTTTGGTGGCTTTAGGCGTTGCTGGCTATGTCTTTTCTCAGAAAAGCTTTGATTTTTCACCAAAGTCTCCTAGAGAGGTTGTCCCAACACCAGAGGTACCGAAACCACAAGAGCCAGAAATCTTACCACTTACTTACTTAAAAATAGTGACCTCTTCCGATCAGCCAGGCAAGGAGGTAACTGAAGTGGTGGGTTTTGAAAATATTGAGGCTGTGCTTTCACTCAACAGGATAGATGAAAAGCATTTTCAAAAAGGTATGGTGATAGTTTATCCAACTCGATATGACGACCTTTTTGCTTTGTCTTCTTTTCCTAGGAGTATTCCAGAGCTTATAGATATTCCAAAGATTTTATTTGTTGCGCAAGGTTCTCAAGAATTTGGAGCTTATGAGTATGGCACTTTGGTGCGCTTTGGTGGTATCAGCACTGGCAAAAAGTCTACCCCAACTCCAAACGGCCTTTTTCATACCAACTGGAAAGGCAAAGAGGTCATCAGCACATCAAATGATGAATGGATACTCAAATGGAACTTCAATATCGATAATCTTGGCGGTATAGGTATCCACGAATATGAGCTTCCTGGCTATCCTGCTAGTCACTCATGTATACGATTTTCTGCAAAAGACGCAATGTGGTTTTATGATTGGGCAGATCAATGGACATTGTCGGGTGACGGAAATGAAATAATACAAAAGGGCACTCCGGTTATAGTCTTTGGGCAGTATCCATTTGGAGAGCTTGCGCCATGGAAAAAGCTCGCAGAAAACCCATATCAAATGACTTTGAACCAAAGACATATAAGCGATGTTCTTGCCCCATATATACAAGAGCTTGGCTTGAACACAGCACAATAAGAGTATTTGGTATTTCTATTGACCAAGGTTTTAAAAGTGTTATTCTTTAATAAAAAAACATGAAAAATCTGCCGTTATACAGCATTTTAATCTGCTTGATAGCTACAATTATTGTTATCAAAAACCCTACGCCAAAAGTTGTTGTTATACCACCTGAAAGCCCCTCTAAGACTCCTGTAGCTATTATTGGTCAGGATACTGCGTATCTTACTATTGAGAGAGTGCCGTTTGGCTCATCTCCGGATGGTTTGTTTTACAAAGGCAAACCGACAGAAAAGCAGAAAAAGTATTTTTTGGAACATAAGTAACAAAAGCCCTCACGGGCTTTTTATTTTAGTATTTTCTAACCACACCCTTTACTACACCCACTATTTCTAGAGATTCTGTAGGATAAATGTTTTTGTAGTTTTTGTTAGCTGGTTCTAGATATATTTTACCTGATTTTTCTTTGCGGAAGTATTTCATAGTGTACTCTCTATCTACCATAGCGATGACTATGTCTCCTTCTCTAGCATTTTGGGTACGCTCTACTACTACCATATCTCCTGGTTCGATATGAGCTTCTATCATAGAATCCCCATCTACTTCGAGTAGATATGTTTCGTTTTTCTTGCTTATAAGGAGGTCGTTTAGATTTATGCTTTCAGTCTGGGGGTCCACTGTTGATGGAAGTCCGGCTTTTACAAGACCACCCATAGGGATCTCACTAAATATAGAAGTCGGCAAAAGTCTACCCAAGTGGTCTTGTTCTACTGCTCCAGCACTTAGCATTTTTTGGACCAAACGATAAACAGCATTTTTGGATTTGAAGCCAAAGAGAGACATCATCTCGCTATAACTAGGCATACGCTTTTCGCGATTGTAGAAGTTCTTTAGTTGTTCTATGGGGCCAGTCATTTTTAGAAAGCTTTTTGCAAAAAGATTGTTCGTAGTAGACCTCTACTTTTTTGTTTTCTGAGGTAGCTATGCTTGGAATAATCTTCTAAATGCATATTTAGTGTAGCATGTGGAGTTATAGAGAAGTTAAGGGAATTTAGCTTTTCCAAGTTTTTTATGATGGCTTGGCGAAATTGTGGACTTGTAGACATGTTAAAAGCTCAGTGAAGTTGTTAATCTACTAAAGAAGCTTTGTCCTTGTATAGCGCGCAATTGTCTTAGGAGCATCTTGTGCTTGCGTGATTCTGATACATAAGACTGCCCCTTGATAATCATCATGTCGATACGGCGGTTCAGTGTTGCTAGTTCTCTTTGTAAACTTTTTTGATATTGTGTTGTTGTCATATTTTTCCCTCTATAATAACTAATTCTTGTATGATTTTATTATATGTGAACAATCGTTCACATGCAAGAAAAAAGTTGTGGATAACTAAAACAAAGCAAAAAACCTTTAGTTTCGTAGCTCTTCTATCAAGTCTTCTAGGTCTGCAGCGCGTTCTTTGACCTGTTGCCCTTTCAAAAGCCAGAATGTTTTGTTTTGTAGCTCAGCTATAAATTCATGGTCGTGTGTCACGAGGAGGATGGTACTCGTCGTCTTGTTGCAGGCATCTAGGAGTATTTCCCAAGTGACTTCATCGAGGTGATTTGTTGGCTCATCAAAGATGATAAAGTCAGGATTAGCTCCAAAGACTAGAGCAAAACGTATTCGCATACGCTCTCCACCCGAGAGATCCTTTGTCACTATTTCCATTTTTTCTTTGGAAAATTTCATCATACCCAAGATAGCTCTGGCCTTTTGATCTGGCACATGTAGCTCATCACAAACTATTTGAAATGCATTTTTCTGAGGATCAAATTCTGCATGCTGATCAAAGTATGCAGTCTTCAAACCTTCTGCCCACGAGACACTCCCCTCTTTTGGTGATAGGTTGCCCATCAAGCATTTTAGAAATGTACTCTTACCAGAGCCATTTCGTCCAAGGAGCACTATGTGACTGCCTTTGCGAATATCTAAGCTGATGTTTTTTATGATATCACCCTTGGTATTTGGATAGCCAAAAGATATATTATCTATTCGACATAGCAATTTGCCCCCATGAATATTTGAGCCCGATTGTTGTAGAACTACTTTTGTTTTTTTGTCTTCTGGTCTACCTTTTTCTTTGTGATCTGCTTTGAGCTCTTCAAGCTCTTTCTTGGCTTTTTGATATGCCGAAACCTCTTTACCACGAAATGCTTTCGCTTCTAGAATACCGATACCCGCTTGGAGTTGTCTTATCCTTCGCTCTTCTTTTTCGTATTCTCTTTGCATGCCTTCTATACGAGAGAGTTTAGTATCTATGTAGTCTTGATACCCTCCTTCTGAAATGTGAGTTTTACCACCCAAAACCTCGACGACTTTATCAGCAATACTATCGATCATTGTTCTATCGTGAGATACAAAGAGTACTCCTCCTCGATATTCTTGCAAAAGACTTACAAGTTCTTTACGACTCACGATGTCGAGGTGGTTTTCTGGTTCGTCGAGAAGTAAAAAGTCAGGCGCAACAGCAAGTCCGCAACTAATGGCTAGGATCTTTTGTTGTCCACCGGAGAGCTCATGGCAGTATTTGTCTACGTTTTTCTCAAGATTAAATCCGAGTATTTTGCCAAAGCGATAGACCTTGGGAGTAAGTGATATGCCTGCATTGGTATCGATATACCCTCCGATAGTCTTTCCTAGATTTTCTTTGCTGTATTCTTGTGGGACATAGTGCGCTCTGATGTGTCCGTTTTTCTCCAGAGAGCCTTTTGTCGGCTCTAGTACTCCAGCGATGATTTTGAGAAGCGTAGATTTGCCAGCGCCGTTTTCGCCAACGATACAAAGCCGTTGCCCTTCTGATACCTTGAGTGATGCTCCATCAAGGATTGTTCGCTCCATGAAGCTTTGAGAGATGTTTTTTAGTGAAATAGTTTTTAACATAAAGTACAAACACTCTAGCATTTAAAGGCTTTTTTATCAAAAATTGCTTATAAATTTTGTTGGTGGTAGTATTTAGAAAATACTTTTATATGGCCACATACTACAAATGCGAAGTAAAAAAGGTAAGAAAATATTACCTAAATAATCATCAACAAAAAGAATATCTTACTGGCGAACATGAGAATGATAAGGCCCTGTACGAAGCAGCTCTTCTTACAGGGAAAGGTATTTCTAACGAAGAAGAAGTTGTTTACACAGGTTTTGGCGAAACACCAGAAGGTGCAGTAAAATCGGCAAAAATATTTGCTTGTATACATCTTCCTGAGTATAAAAACCTAACCATGTCAAAACCGCTTTCTTTAGAAACTGCCAAAGATATTGTCTGGCTTGAAACAAGAATCAAAGAAACCGCATGATTTAATATCCCTACAATAGTAGGGGTATTTTTTACACTTTACACTGATAACTATCTAGAAATTATGAGTTTGAAATATTAAAAAACAACAGTTGGATTATTTGATGATTTCTTCTAAAAGTTCAGGGAATTCTTCGGTGCCGAGGTCGCCTTTTGTAATCACTTGGTTCATATTATAAATCTATTCTACTAAAAACGAGGTCTTTTTTAAAAAGCGTAAGTTCATAAGAATTCTTTACTTCACTAAGTTGATTTATTAATGATTCAAGTCTATGAGCATGATCAACTAAGTTTGGGAGGTAAACCTTCATCGCTGACTCAGTAGTCATCCCCATATCTTCTGCTTCTTTTGGTATCTGATCATGTATCTTGCTCAAAGCTTCGTATAATTTTATCTCAAGTTGCTGTTTTTCTTTATTAAAAGCTTCTTCTTCTTTTTGTTCACTTTCTTTCTCTAGTTGTTCTTGTTGCAGTCTATATTCTTTATTTTTTATTGCACGTAAAGAGTTTTCGATTTCTTGAATTTCTTTTTTTATCGGTCTTATATAAGTTCTATCAAAAAGCATTTTTTTATCTAGGTTTTCTTCAGCTTGGTCATAATCTTTACCTATTGAGTCTAAATAAACTCTAATTACCTCAGAATCACTGTTAAAATTTTTGATCGCCTCCTCAAATACTTGATAAAGTTCAATATTATAAAACTCACCGGCTCGTTTTTCTTCACTCGACAGTCTTTTTTTGGCTTTTTCTAACAATACCTCAAGTTCTTCTTGTGTTTTTGGCTGTTCGTTATTCTGAGGAAATGTTTCGTTTATTTGGTTCATATTATAAATTCTTATCCAAAAAGTCTTTTAAAGCAACAAGGTCGCGAGTGTCTTTGTTAGCTTTTGTATTTACTGCGTCTACAAGTATTGTTTTCATATTATTTCATTATACTATTTAACACTTCTAAACATTCAGGAAGTACGTGGTAGCCAGCAGAACCGTTTAGGTGTTCGCCATTTTTGATGACAATATATTGCGCGTCTAGAGCTTTAGAGCAAATGTCTCCATGATCTACTGCAGGCACATAGGGGTCATTGTCTCCATGAATCACTACAAACTTTTCTGCTTTTGTCTTTATGGTTTCAAAATCAAATGGTGTTTCTAGGAAGTTATCAATCTTTCTATTCATTGTTTTAATAATTGGTCCAGAAACCAAAACTATTCCAGTGATTTTTTGATCACTAGTTTCTAAGTATCTTAAAATAGCTGTTGAACCAAGGCTATGCCCAACGAGGTATATGTCGTCAGTTGGATTCATTTCTATAGCTCTAGAAATCTCGTCCACCCATTCTTGTTTGATAGGAGCTTCTGGTGTCGGCATTGGAAGCGCACATGCGTATATATCTTGTTTCTCAAGTTCTTGCATGAGCCACCCTCGCCACGCTCCGTTTGGCATTCCCTCAAAACCATGAATTATAAAAACTTTTTTCATATTATTTCTTAAACCCTATAAACCCATTTTCATAAAGCCATGACCAGAGCATGTCGGCACTACGACCTTCTTTGATTTCTCTGTTTGTAAGCTTTTCAAATATTTCTTGTGCTGAGAGTGTGACTGTCTCGATGTCCCCTTGCTCATGTTCTTCTAGGTTTTGCTCTCCTATCTGTGCGCCTGTAACCTTGAGATAGTGCAAATCCCATTCTACTGACGCTCCAGCTTTTGATACTGCTATTTGTTCATAGTTGCCACCAGAAATACCTGCTTCTTGCTCCCCTTCTTTTTTGCCTGCTTCTTCTACAAGTGGAGCTATGTCTTGTCCTGATTCTCTATGCTTGTCGAGTTCTTCCAAAGTATCAAATACCTTGCCTCCTGGAAGTCTATAATCCCAACCACCCACCTCCCTTCTGAGTTCTCGTGTCATAAGGAGTGCTTTTTCACCACCTTTTTCTGTCTCAATAAGAAGTCGTACTCCAGGAGCCCGAACTGCAGCTTCAAATGTCACACCTGGCTTGCCTTCCCAAGTCACAACCTCAAACATCTTGCCTCTATAAGCAATTTCGAATTTCGGTTTCATTTCTAAATCATTATTTTGGTTTTCCATATCTCTTAAATCATCTTATCCATTAAAACAAAGTTGTATCCACCAGTATGGTTTGGTAAGTCTGCGCGAACAGTGTATCCATGTTTTAGATAAAACTCTTTTGCTTTCCAGTCTTCCCCTGTCTCAAGCCAAAGCTTGTGAACACCTTTTTCTTTTGCCATCTTTTCGGCTTCTTGTAGGAGTGCTGAGCCAATACCTTGTCCTTTTTTGTCAGGGTCAACCATAAGAGGCTCTATTTGTGCCACACCGCTATCACAAATGACAGTTATGTATCCTACAACCTCATCACCTTCTTTTGCAGTAAGAGTAAATTCTTCTTTAAAGAAAACAGGCTGAATTTCACCATAATGTTCTTTGTCGGCCGTTGACCAAGCTTTCGCTTTCAGATTCTCTAGTGAATCAAAATCAGATTTTTCAAATTTAGTGATTTTCATATTTTTACTTAACGTTCATTGACCATTTTCTGGTTGATATAAGTTTTACACCTTCTTCAACCTTATTTAAGTAATCTTTTAAATGTTTATTGCTAACAAAATCTATTTGGTATTTTGTTCCAAACTTATCTGCGATATCTAAAATCATTTCTATTATAAGAGGAGATATGTTAACACTCTCTTTACCTAATGTTTCTGTAAAGCTTTCGTCTATCTTTAATCTATTTTTTTTACTATAAGCCTTTGGTTCAAACTGAATATTATATTGAATTACAGACTGCTCTTTTACTGATAGTCCATTTTCTGAATATTGAGCAGAAAATATTTCATCACTAAAAATGCAACAAGGGATAAAAATTTTCTTTTTTTCTTCTTGAAAAATAATACTTTTTCTGGCAACATCTATTAAAGATTTGGGTAGTTTATATAGAGATTCTTCGATTTGTAAAGTATTAGCTTTTTTATTTTTACGTTTATCAAAAGTTATATAGTTTTGAGCAAGAGAAACTGTTTTATCCATTGTGTGCATTACATTAAGTATTTTTTTACTACTCAAAGTTTTTATTTTTGGGCTGTGTTTAGTTGAATAATAGAACCTAGTAGGGTTTTTTGAAGAACAAATAAAAACCCATTGATCTTGATTACTTTGTTTACACTCTATTATTAATGTAACCTCTATATTATTAATAATTTTTGTTGCCACTATATCAATTTCTCTTCGTTTCATTTCTTCTAGGTCAATAAAAGAGTTTCCCACTTCTACTTGCCAGTTTTGCTCTATTAAATATTGAGATACCTTCATTTCTAAAATAAAACCTGTTTTTTCAATAAACTTTTTAATTTTCTCTTCAGATGTTTTAGAAGTCATATAAATTTATTCTCTAGGTTTCAAAAGTGGAAAGAGTTGTGTTTCGCGAAGAGGTTTGTCTACAAGGAAAGCGAATAGCCTTTCGCCAAAGCCAAAGCCACAAGTCGGTGGCATGCCGTGTTCGAGCATTTCTACGAATTCCCATTCAGGCATCATTGCTTCTTCGTCGCCACTTTCTATAAGTTTTTGTTGGAGTTCAAAGCGAGCACGTTGATCTATTGGGTCATTGAGTTCTGAGAAGCCATTGCCTACTTCTGAGCCCGCAAGGAGTACTTGGAATCTTTCTGTTACTCTAGGATCATCAGTACATGATTTTGCTAGTGGTGAGACGAGCTTTGGTATACGTACGAGAAATGCAGGACCAGAGATATTCTTTCGGCAGTATTTCCAAAGTGTGTCAGTGAGACGTTCCTTGTTTGCACCTTCGTATTTCACGCCGAGTTCATCGAGCTTGGCTTTCATGTCTTCGTCAGATGCATCGAGCACATTGATACCTGTTTGCTTTTCTACTTCCTGTACATAGTCTATTTTCTTCCATTCTTCTCCGAGATCAAAAGTATGTCCGCGTGTTGTGAATTCAGTCTTGCCGAAAACATCTACTGCTATTTTCTTATATAGTCGCTCTACAAGGTCCATACCCATTTCATAGTCAGCAAAAGCCCAGTAGAACTCCATATTGGTGAATTCTTGGAGATGGTCAGGACTTGAGCCTTCATTTCGGTATACGCGTCCTATTTCAAATGTCTTGGCAAATCCTGCAGCCATCAGTCTCTTTTGCCAGAGTTCTCCAACAGATATACGCATAAAGACATCGATATCAAAATCGTTGTGATGTGTTTTGAAAGGATTTGCCTCTGCGCCACCGGTAGTTACTTCAACAGTTGGGGTTTCTACTTCTAGAAAACCTGCTTCTTTCATAAAGTTGCGAGTAACTTCCCAAAATTGTGACTTCTTGTAGAAGAGGTCTTGGAGTTCTGAATCAGTTAGGATATCTAGGTATCGCTTGCGGTATCTTTCGTCTGGATCAGTGATGCCATGCCATTTCTCAGGTAGCGGAAGAAGGCTTTTGGTAAGCATGCGCCATCCAGATACAAAGAGTGCTTGTTCGCCTCTTTTTGTCATATATGCAATACCTGTCGCTTCTACGAAATCTCCGACATCGGTAGTTTCATTCCAGAGAGCATAAGCTTCTGCATCCATCTCGTCACTTTTCAAGAAAAGCTGTGTTTTGCCAGAGCCATCAAAAATATCAGAAAAAGCCAGAGCTCCTTGTCCACGAGCGCTCATGATACGCCCAGCTAGAGTTACTTGTTCTTTGTTCTCTGCAAGAGCTTCAAATTGGGTTTTGAACTGAAATATAGTGTGAGTACGCTCACTTTTGGCAGGATAGGTATCAAAGCCTCTCTCTTCGAGAATAGCTTTCTTTTTCAGTCTCTCCTCTCGGAGCTCTTCTAGCGATGCCATATATAAGGTGTATTTTACAATAAATCGGGCAATAAAAAAAGCCCTCTCTTTTGGAGAAGGCCACACTTTTTGCAGATATTACACCAGCACTTTTTGTTTTCTGTTTGCTATTGCAATACATATAATACCAGCAAAGGCACAAATTTCAGCAAAAATAAAAGAATTAATATTCTTACTTTCTACTGCAACTATCAAAATTGCAATAAAAGCAAAAAGTAAGAAAAATCCGATTGCGTTTAAATATTTCATTGTTTCTTTTAATTGGTTTACCAAAACTCTCCTTTTTCAGAAAACTCTGGAAAACCAACTAAAACATTCAAAGAACCCTATAATTATATCATAGCATGTTTATAGTGACTTGTCAATTATAAAAATGTAGCTATTTGCACGATATGTTTACTTTTAACAAAAATGTGCTAATATAAAACCCATGCATTATTTATGTGCAAAACAAAATACAGTCCATATGACAGCGGGAGCTATTTCCCTCTCCGCTTTTTCTCGTTGGCCGTTATTTTGTGCATAAGTAAACTTTTGATTTCTGTATAAACACCGGCCTGTGATGCCGGTTTTTTTAACCTTAAAAATTAAATATTATGCAGGACAAAATTGTTTTTCTCGAAGGAAAAAGAATCTATTTGCGACCAATCGATCTCTCTGATCTAGAAACCTTACAAAGGTATGCAAATGATCCAGTGGTACGTCGGTATCTTACCAACGTCATACCAGTATCCAAAATTGATGAAGAAACTTGGATAAAGAAAGTAATGACGCGTGGTGGAGATGTTAATTTTGCCGTTGTTCTCAAGAAAAATCAAAAACTTCTTGGCACAATGGCTCTAATGAAAATCAACTATGTAGATGGTGTCGCAACTACGGGCTCTATGCTTGGCGCCAAAGAAGAATGGAACAAGGGATATGCCAAGGAAGCAAAAATGCTTGTATTGGAATATGCCTTTATGACACTTAACCTGAGAAAGATCTGTAGCGCTGCCTTTGCTGATAATAAGGGCAGTATCAAACACAACCTTAACTGTGGCTACAAAATCGAAGGTAAACGCATCAAGCAGTTTTACCGTGACGGAAAGTATCATGATGAGATTCTTTTGGCAGTATTTAAAAGTGATTGGTTAAAATTAAAAAAGTAAAAACAAAACTAGCAGAAATGCTAGTTTTTTATTTTGTAATAATAAAATTGGGCAATAAAAAAAGCCTCCGTTTTGTTTCGGAGGCTTCATTGTATATAGTCTACTTTGTAGCAATCATTGCACAGATTGTAATCGCTAGTCCAATCTGAAAATAAGAACGCTCGGTAGCTTTTGTCCAGTCTCTTTTTGTAAAGAGTTGGTATGTATAATTTGCAATCACAAATCCAATTGTGAGACAAATTATAATCGAGTATATTACTTTTTTTTGTATCATACTTTATATTTTAGCGGGTTTACCAAAACTCTCCTTTTTCAGAAAACTCTGGAAAACCAACTAAAACGCTCAAAGAACCTTATACTTATATCATAGCATATTTATAGTCATTTGTCAAATACCTATCATCTATTTACTTTCCATAAAAATACTGTAAAGTGTGGTAAACTTTTAATCATAAATTATGAAAAATATTCTTTGGAAAGTATTTCTTTTTGGCTACCTTGTAGCCCTCAGTGTACATATAGCCGAAACTGGTTTTGAGCCAAATTGGTCAGTGCCTCTAATCTTTGGAGGATTTTTGTTGGCTATTTTTGCTCATCGCTTTTCTAGTATTTTGAGCATCCTTTTTCTTTTGGTGCATATGGTGCTTGAGGCCATAGAGTATAGTGCTCATCCAGTATACGGTGGGGTAGCTTTCTGGTTCTTTTTTCATGTCGCTCTTGATTTCATTTTTCTTTTTGGGGAAACAAGCAAGCACTTTAAAAAAGCCAAAATACCACTTTTCCTTTCAGGTGTTGTGGCTATAGGTTCTATATATTTGTTTTTACCAAAGTATATAGATGACTTTAGTTCACACAGCGAGCATGAATCTCTGATGGTTTATTTTGTCCTCGGTGGAATAGTTGGTTGTGTTTTGTCGCACCTTATCCCCCACAAGCACGAGCATTTAGAAAATGTTTAACAAAAAAGTCCTGAGTAATCAGGACTTTTTCTTTTTTATATCCCCTCTTTTTTGAGTTCCTCTACTAGCGCTTTAGCTTCTTTGGAAAGTTTTTCTGGCATTTTGATATTGAGGTTTACCACAAAGTTCCCGCGATGACTTCGGCTGGTCGGCACACCAAGACCTTTCAAAACTACTTGGGAATTTATCTTTGTGCCACTAGGAACTTCTACTTTTTTTGTTCCGTCTAGTGTCTCTATCTCATAAGTATTTCCAAGAAGCGCATCGGTAAGACGAATATCTAGGTTTGCATACAAGTCTGCGCCTTTTCTAGAAATATTTTTGTGTGGAGCAACAGAGATGTGTACATACAAGTCTCCTGCTTGCCCGCCTTGGACTGCTTCGCCCATACCTGAGAGCCTGAGTGTCTCGCCGTTTTGAATTCCGGCTGGGACAGTTATGCGAATAGTGCGAGTGTCATTTACAACACCAGTTCCCCGACAAGTTTTGCAAGGATCCTTTGGTATTTTGCCGACTCCGTGACATTTGTCACAAGTAGCGTTGGTCGCTATTTGTCCGATGATGGTGCGCTGTACTGTGCGTATAGTTCCAGAACCTTTACATTTATCGCACTCGTGAAGTTTGGTACCAGGAGTTGCGCCATCGCCCTTACAAGTGTTGCAAACAGAAGGTTTGGTTACCTTGAGTTCTTTTTCTACACCAAAGACTGATTCTTTGAAATCTATAGTCATGTTTGTTTGCAAATCGGCTCCGCGAGGTTTGCCACGGCGTCCACCTCCACCAAACATACTGCCGAACATGTCGCCTATATCAAACTCAAAGCCACCTTGACCTTGTGAAAAACCCCCAGAGAAATTACCGAAGTCAAAACCATCAAAGCCTGCTCCACCTCCGCCAAATTGCGGGCCATCAGAACCGAACTGATCATAAGCTGAGCGCTTCTGATCATCAGAGAGGACTTGGTAGGCTTCGTTGACCTCCTTGAACTTGGCTTCATCCCCATCCTTTTTGTCAGGATGGTATTTGTGCGCCATTTTATGAAAGGCTTTTTTGACTTCTTCTTTAGAAGCGCTTTTTTCTATTCCTAATGTTTTGTAATAGTCTTTTGACATTGTTTTTAATTTAAAGAAAGTCCCGTTTTTGGCGGGACTTTCTTTTTGTAAGTCTTGGTTATCTCGCCAATATTAGCGGTGGCGCAGACTGACTGTTTTCCCGTCAGCTTTTCTTTTCTTTTTTGCAGCGATTTTTCTCTTCTTGTTCATCACGTACGAAACAGGTCGCGGTCTACTCTCTGTTTTAATTATTATAGCGTTAATAAAAGTCCAATTTAGAAATATAACTTTTGTACCACTATACGTAACCGTGACCGCGGTTTCGTACGTGATTCATACAAGCTATTTTAACACAAAATCATATATAAGCTAGAAACAAAAAAGGGTTCCCGTGGAAACGGCAACCCTTCTGTTAACTCCTAAATTACCAACATGGCTAAGTAAGATGTAGTCATGTTTATGTTCTAAGTTAATCTTAGCATGTTGCCCCTAAATTGTCAAGTGTCTTACTCCGCCTTTTCTTCCCCTTCCGCGTCTTTTACTGATCCTTCTGAGGATTCATTTTTTTCTTGTGCTGAGCTTGCCGAAGCAACTATTTCCCCTATCTTTTGCATTTCTGTTGAGAGTTCATGAATCGCAGTTTCGATAGCGGCTTTGTCTGTTCCGTCTTTTGCTGTTTTGAGAGACGCAATCTTTGCTTCAACACCAGTCTTGATCTCTTCAGTGATTTTGTCCTTGTGATCAACGAGAGATTTCTCGGCTGTAAAGATAGTAAGGTCGGCTGTGTTTTTGATATCAGCGAGTTCTTTCTTTTTGGCGTCTTCATCAGCATGGAGTTCAGCATCCTTTTTCATTTTTTCGATATCGTCTGCTGAAAGACCAGAAGAAGCTTCGATGCGGATAGACTGTTCTTTGCCTGTGGCTTTGTCTTTTGCTTTCACTGATAGAATACCGTTGGCATCAACATCAAATGTCACCTCTACTTGTGGGATACCACGAGGTGCTGGAGCGATACCATCGAGGATAAATCGTCCAAGACTCTTGTTGTCGCTTGCCATAGGGCGCTCACCTTGAGTGATATGAATCTCAACAGAAGTTTGATTGTCAGCTGCGGTAGAAAATATCTGGCTCTTTGATGAAGGAATAGTTGTATTTCTTTCAACAAGTTTTGTTGCAACTCCTCCCATAGTTTCTATCCCTAGAGATAGAGGTATAACATCAAGAAGAAGCACATCGCGCACATCTCCTTGGAGTACACCTCCTTGTACTGCGGCACCGAGCGCTACAACTTCATCTGGGTTGATAGATCTGTTTGGCTCTTTGCCAAAGAACTTTTGTACCTCTTCGACTATCTTTGGCATGCGAGTTTGTCCTCCGACCATGATGATTTCGTTGATCTCTTCTTTTTTAAATGGAGAGGCTTCAACAGCTCGCTTGGTGATGTCGATAGACTGTGCGATGAATTCATCAGCTAGCTCTTCAAGCTTTGCGCGAGACATCTTGAGGAGCAAGTGCTGTGGTCCAGCGTCAGTCGAAGTGATAAATGGAATGTTGATCTCAGTTTCTGGTGTTGTAGAGAGTTCTATCTTTGCTTTTTCTGCAGCTTCATCCAGACGCTGTAGAGCTAGTGGATCCTTTGAAACATCGACACCACTTTGCTTTTTGAATTCTTCTGCTATCCAGTTGATGATCTTGAGATCGATATCACGGCCTCCCATGAGTGAGTCTCCATCTGTACTTTTCACCTCTATAACATCTTCTGTAACTTCGAGAACTGAAACGTCAAATGTCCCACCTCCAAAGTCATAAACAACTATTTTTTCATTCTTTTTGTTGTTAAAGCCATAAGCAAGTGCCGCTGCTGTCGGCTCGTTGATGATACGCTTCACATCTAGTCCTGCGATAGCACCAGCGTCTTTGGTAGCTTTTCGTTGTGCGTCGTTGAAGTATGCTGGTACGGTGATGATAGCTTCTGTAACTTTTTCTCCGAGCTTGGCTTCGACATCTGCTTTGATCTTTTGGAGTATCATCGCTGAGATTTCTTCTGGGCGTGAGTCTTTGTCGCCGAGCTTGATAAGTGCGCCACCGTTGATATCTTTTGTCACAGAAAAAGGAGAAGTCTTGATCACTTTTTCCATTCCGTGATCATCGTATTTGTGTCCCATGAAGCGCTTCACACCGTAGATAGTATTTTGAGGGTTTGTTACTGCTTGTCTTTTTGCAAGAAGGCCAACAAGGCGGTCGCCATTTTTGCCCACTGCCACAATAGATGGAGTAGTTCGTGCGCCTTCGATATTTTCTATAATTTTTGGCTGTCCACCTTCGATGATGGCAACAGCGCTGTTTGTAGTTCCGAGGTCAATTCCAATTATTTTTCCCATATGTAGTTAGTTAAAAGTTATAAAGTTTATAAAGTTGAAAGATAACGCAAAATCAAGTATTTAACAGTCTTTTCGTGGTCGCAAAATACTTGTACAAAAGTAAGTATAGTGCTATCCTTTTTTTGTGTCAAGAAAATAAAAAACCCCTCTTTTTGTAAAGAGGGGCCCGATTTACATCGATATTATAGCATATATATACAAAAAAAATTATAGCAAATTTCTAATCATATCTTAGCAGATAATTATTGGTTTGTCAACTATTTATGCAAAAACAATCTTTTTCTAAAAAAATATTGAAATTATTGGCTGAAAAGCCGGCTTTGGTAGTATCTGAAATGGGTCACCTAGGGCCTCAAAATGCGCTAAAACGCTCTCTCAGAGGGCTTTCGGAGTCTGGCTTGGTGGAGAACCACTATAGTGGTCAAAATGATTATGTGAAGCTCACAAAGGCCGGCAGAAGGAAGCTACATAGCCTCTCTTTGGAGCAAGACACCACCAACATCACTCCTGCTTGGGATGGCAAGTGGCGCATAGCACTCCTAGACCTTCCAGAGAGTCGAAAGGACGAGAGAGAAGCTCTCCGATATCTCCTCAAAAAGGCTGGTTTTGTGTGTCTGAAAAATAGTGTCTGGATCTCTCCTTTCCCCTACGAATACCTCTTTGCCAATATCAAAAAAGACTTTGGTCTAACTACCGAGCTCATGGTCTTTGTCACAGATAACATCGACACCGAAACCCGCAAAGCCTTTTTTGAGATGGTGAAATAACTTATTTTATTTTTGCTTCTAGTTTCTCTATTCTAGAGAGCATATTTTCAATTTTTTGATCATGTTTTAAAGTTGTGATTTCTGTTACCAACATTCTGTTCTTGAAGTCATGATTATCCTCTCGAATATTTTTTAGTTCACCAAAAACACGGTCAAAGTTTTTTTCTATCCTATCAAATCGATCTTCTGTACGAGCAAAAGACTTGGCAATAGAAACCATCGCTTTTTCAAAAGTTTTTTCGGTGACATGCTTTTCGGTTGTAGTCTTCTTTACAACTTTTTTCATAAAACAATTATAAACTTATTTTTTAGCGTAAACAATTACACGAGCCGGTCGCAGGATAGACTCTCCGAGCATAAAGCCTTTTTGGTTTACTTTCGCTATTTTGTGATCTAGCTTTGTATCTTCTGTCGCCTCTTCTCCTACTGCTTCATGACGAGCTGGATCAAAAGCCTCTCCTATTTCGCCAAAAACTTTCAAGCCTCTAGCTTCCAAAGTATTCATGAGTTGGTTGTAGATATACTCCACACCTGTGCGCCAAGCTGGGTCTACTTTCCCCCATGCTTCTTTGTTGCTCATCGCCATGAGAAAACTATCAACTGTCGGTAATAGCTCTTCTATGAAGCTCTCCTCAAAAAGGCTCCGCATCCTCTTTTTGTCTTCATCAGTAGACTTTTGGAGGTTGGCATAGTCAGCCCGAGCGCGTTGCCAGCCGTCGAGATATTCAGCCTTTTCTTTTTCAAGTTCCTTGATGCGGTCTTGAAGCTTCTTGACTTTGTTGCCAGCAGAAATAACCCCACCTTCTTCGGTGGATTCTTCTATAGTAATGTCATTTTCTTCTTCCATACGAGCATATTATACAGAAAATTAACCAACAAAAAAGCCCTAATAAAAGGGTTGGAGCACATTGACATTGCTGTTAATATATGATATAATTATAAAAAATGTTATTATGAAATATAAACTCTTTTCCAGCTTATTTTTTGTACTGACTTGTACGTTCCATGCGACTGCACAAAGTAAAAGGTATATCACACTTGCGCGAGAAGTAGACAATGTTGTCGAACTCATGAGAAGTAATAAGATATACTGTTACAACTCACAGAAAAGTGCAAACCATGATATTAATTTATTGATATCTAAGCAGATATCTGGGACAGAAGGCCCGTTAATTTTATCAAAAAACACGGAGCGCCTTATACCAAATATATTTTTCTATCAGGAAGGTATTTATTTCAACCAAATTGGAGTGATCTGGATGCCTGATGAAAAAAAGTGGTTAGTAAGCGACATGGGAACATATATGGAGTTTTACTATGATAAGGGTACAAGAATTCATTTTCCTAAAGATGGAACAGGTTCCTACATAAAACCCTTATAGCACAAGTTAACAAATAGTAAGCAAAAAGCCCCTTTTTCGGGGGCTTTTCTTTATAGTAGGTCATTGTGGAGCTTTTCGGGCATTCTTGAGACCAAAGTTACTTTTTTATTCTGTAGTATTGGTATATTTATTTTTTTAAATAAAAAAAGCCCGACACATAGTCGGGCTTGATTTAAGAGAGCTAATTACTAAAAAAAGCGAGTTTGTATGTTTTGAACTTTTCAATCGCTTCAGTAGGAGTGAGTTTTGGGACTAGTTCACCCAATCCTTTGAAATTAGCAAATACTCCAATTGATTTGTTGTAGTATATGTTAATTTGCAATGTACTGTGACCTTCCCCATCCCTTTTATCTATTCTTGCCTGAAGACCGTCTTCAAATTTTTTAAAGTCTATTCTTTCTTTTTCAAGAATATACTCCCATTTTTTTAGTGGATCTATGTTTCCTGTATTTTTCATAATCGTTACAATTTGTATCTTTATAGCATATAATTTAACCATAAACAAAAAAGCCCGACTATGTGTCCGGGCTGGTAGAGCTTAGGTAGGATCTATTCCTATTGCTCCAATAAAATCAAAATCCACCTCTACTGTTTTTGCTGTATAGACCGCACCATTACCAGATTGAAGGAACTCAACTCTTTCCTCATCCTCCTCTTTTTCGAGGGTAACAATCTTTTTTTCTTTAGATACATTTTTCACTGTACCTTTGATAAGGAGCCCTGATTTGGTCACCAGTAAGACGTAAACCCCTTCTTGAAGACTTTCTAATATTTCCATAATGTTGTAGTTTTTCTTGATATTACTCACAAATATTTGTTTGTCAAACAAAAAAGCCCCCATACGGGACTTGATTGTTTTTAACGCTTAGACCATTGTGGAGCCTTACGCGCCTTTTTGAGACCGAATTTGCGTCGTTCTTTCATGCGAGGATCACGCTTGAGGAAGCCAGCTTTTTTGAGAGTTGTTTTTGTGCCCTCTTCTTCTTTTACAAGTCCACGAGAGATACCATGGCGGATAGCTTCAGCTTGAGAGTGGATACCACCACCAGAGACTTTAACAGTGATACTGTAGTGAGACTTGCTATCTAGTGTAGTAAAAGCATCTGTAACTATCTTTTGAAGTTCTGTAGTTGCGAAATAAGTAGCCAAATCTTTGTCGTTGATCTCGTAGCTTTGCTTTGTGCTAGGAGTCATACGAACACGCGCAGTTGAAGTTTTGCGTCGGCCGATAGTTTCTATGTATGTTTTCTTTGATTTTTCCATATAAGCAGTATTTAAAATTATTATTCGCTAACCTTTAAGTTCTTCATAAGAGTTGTTTGAAGGCGGTTTTTTGGAAGCATGCCTTTGACAGCTTGTCTTAGTACTTCACTGTAGCCTTTTGTAGAAACTACATGTGCCATTGTTGATTGCTTGAGTCCACCTGGATAGCCTGAAAAAGAGTTGTAAGTCTTTTCCAAAAGTTTGTTTTGGTTTGGGATAGTTATCTTTGAAGCATTAACGATAGTCACCTTTGCATTTGGTGTCTCGTTTCTTACAAAAGAAGTTGTATTTTTGCCCATGAGCAAAGATGCCACTTCTGTAGCTACTCGTCCTAGGGATTTATTTGTTGCATCTACTGTGTATTCCATAATAATTAACTCACAAACTCTATTACTGCCATTTTACTAGCATCACCAGCTCTTTGAACTACTTTTGTAATGCGAGTGTATCCGCCTGCACGTTTCTCAAATTTTGGGGCGATCTCTCCGATAAGTCTATCCACCACAAAAGTGTTGTTATAAAGAGAAGAAAGAAGAAGTCTTCGGTTTGTTAGAGTAGGATTTTTGGCTTTTGTAACCATTTTTTCTACTTTCGGACGAAGCTCTTTGGCTTTTGCTTCAGTAGTCAAAATACTACCATGTTCAATAAGAGACGCGGCAAGACCTTTGAGAAGGGCGCTTCTTTGATTTTTATCTCTTCCAAATGTTCTGTTGGCGTTGTGGTGTCTCATATCTGTGTTCCTTACATTAACAAATTAATCCTTAAGTGACAAGTTAAAAGCAGAAAGTGCTTCTTTGATCTCAGTAATACCCTTGTCCCCTATACCGTCTATCTCTAGGAGATCTTCAACTTTCTTGCGAGCAATACCTCCAACTGTTCGGATATTTGCAGCAGAGAGAGCGTTAAGTGTACGAGTTGAAAGGCCGATAGTGTCGATGCGATTTTTCAAAACATCAGTTACATCTACATCTTCATCGTCTTCACCTTTTTCTGTCATAGAAGCTTTTTCAGAAGAGGCTGGAGTAGAGATAGACATTTGGATCTCTTCTACTATCTTTTGTGAATCAACAGAAATAATAGCAGCTAGTTGCTCAATCATAGTGTGGACTGATTGCTCTAGAGCCTCGCGTGGAGTGATAGAACCATCTGTTTCGATAGTCATACGTAGTCGATTGAAGTTTGTCTTGTCCCCTACACGCATTTCTTCAACGTCGTAAGATACACGGCGGATTGGTGAAAAGATGGCATCCAAAAAGATTGTACCAATCTCAGCTTTTTGCTTGTGGTGTTGTTCACGAGGAACAAATCCTAGACCTTTTTCGATGGTGATTTCGATATCTAGAGTTGCTTTGCCTGTTATTTCGCAAATGTATTGGTCAGAGTTGATAACTTCTACAGAACCATTTGAACTTAGGTCTTTTGCAGTTATAACTTTTGGTCCTTTTACAGAAAGAGTTACTTTTTGTGCTTCGTCTCCAGAGAGGTTGAAGCGAATATTTTTGATATTAAGAAGCATTGTTATAACGTCTTCTTTAACGCCTTCTATTGTAGAGAATTCATGGCTAACACCGTTTATTTTTACAGCTGTTGCTGCAGAACCTCTAAGAGAAGATAAGATTATTCTGCGAAGTGAGTTTCCAAGGGTGTATCCGTATCCTGGAACAAGTCCGTCTATCTCGTACACGCCCTTAAATCCTTCTTCTAATACTGCTTTTGGTTTTGATGGAAGTATGATTGTTTGCTGGCTCATGGTTTTAAATAATACAATTATTTTGTAATTTTTGCAAGTTTATGCTTTATTAACGACTATAGAACTCAAGCACAGTTTCAAATTTGAGGAATTGCTCCTCGTTTTTTGGCTTTGAAACTACTTCAGCTTGCATTTGTTCCGGAGAGAGTTTAAGCCAAGATGGGTAGTTTCTATCTTTCATATTTTTTACGTAATCAGCAAAAAGTGCTGATCCACGACTTCCTTCTCGCACTGCCACAATGTCTCCAGTGTGGAGATGTTGAGATGGAATAGTTGACTTTTTACCGTTTACTGTGAAGTGTCCGTGAGAAGCCATTTGACGAGCTTGTCTACGAGTTGGCGCAAAGCCAAGACGATAGATAACATTATCGAGACGAGTTTCGAGGAGCTCATTTAGTTTGTCAGTTACTGACATATCTTTTGCAGTAGAAGAAGCTTTCACGTAGTTTTGTAGTTGCTTTTCACTGATACCATAAGTAAATCTAACTTTTTGTTTTTCAAGAAGTTGAAGACCGAAACCAGATAGAGCCTTTGGACGCTTTGCGTTTGCTCCGCCTCTAACTGTTTTTTGTTCGACAGCAGCGAATTTTTGTGTTTGACACTTCTCAAACACTCCTGCTCCTAAACGACGACACATTTTGTATTTTGCAATTGTTTTCATATGTTTATACTCTTCGAGGTTTCTTAGGCTTTGGACCGTTGTGTGGCACCGGTGTTCGGTCTTTTATAGAAAGAAGATCGATACCAGGGGCTACAAAGGCACGGATAAGTGGTTCGCGACCTGAACCTACTCCAGTTACAACTGCGTGAACTTCTTTTATGCCAGCAGTTACTGCTTTTTCAGCCAAGATTTCTCCTACTTTTGAAGCAGCGAAAGGAGTACCCTTTTTAGCACCTTTAAATCCTAGTGAGCCAGAAGAAGACCAAAAGAGAACGTTTCCTTTGAGGTCAGAAACAACAGCTTTTGTGTTGTTGAAGGTTGATTCGATAGAAAGCATGCAAGTAACGAGCTTTTTCTTAGCTCCGCGCGCTGTAGAAGAACGCGCCTTCGCGTCCACCAGTTGTCCTTCTTGAGTTGCAATTCGTTTTTTTCCCATGATTTTTTATGTTTTACTTTCTTTACGACGACCTGAGGCCATTGTGTTTCTTACGTTTCCTCGAACAGTTCTAGAGTTTGTTTTTGTTCGTTGCCCTTTTACAGGAAGCTTTCTCATGTGGCGGATACCTCTGTAAGCTTTGATATCCTTTAGTCTTTTTACATTTGAAGCTATTTCTCGGCGGAGGTTACCTTCTATAGTCATTTCTTCTATCAATTTTCTGATAGCATTTTCTTGGTCTATCGAAAGGTCTTTACTTTTTGTGCTAGGATCAACCTTAACTTGTTTTAAAACTTTGAGAGCTGTAGCTGAGCCAACACCATAGAGACTTGTAAGCCCAATATCTAGTCGCTTTTCATTTGGAATGTTTATACCTAAAATACGCATAATATTATTGTTTTTGTTTGTGCTTTGGATTTTCGCAAATAACAACTAAATGGCGATTGCGTTTAACAATCTTACACTTAGCACACATTTTTTTTACAGTTGATCTTATTTTCATAAAAATAGGAAAGGTTTCTCGGTCAGAGAGGGCTATTATATACTATTTACATTCTTCTGACAATACGTCCTTTTCCACCGTACGGGTCTTGGAGTACCTCAACAGTATCTCCCACTAAAACCTTGATACGATTTAATCTCATTTTTCCAGCTAAATAAGCCACTTGGGTAGCCCCAGTATCGAGTTCAACTCGAAACATAGTATTTGGCAGAGCTTCTAAAATAGTGCCCTTAACAACATTTGGCTGATCTGTCATGAGTTACAAAAGACAATATACTACAAAGCCAAAAAAAGGTCAAACTTTATTTGGTTTCTATGTTGAAAAGTCTATCTTGATTTGGGAAAAATGGAGACCAAAAAGGAATAAGCTTAAATTCGGCTGATTCTATCTCTTGAAAATTTGCTATTAAAGAATCAAATTTATTCCTACTAGTTCCAATAAGAGCTTGTTTTATAAGCTCTTTTGAAGCTTTGGTAATGATATTGCCACTACCAGAGATCTTTATAGAAATACTGTTCGGTGGTGTTCCAGAGTTCGCCGGTATAGCGCTTTCGGGAGAAACATCCAAATCACTTATGTTAGGTATAGCCACTTCTCTATAAGAAGAATCACTAAGAACTTCTTTGGCTATAGCACTCTCCAGTAAACTCTGAGGGATTAGATAAGAAACCATAGTGCCTTTTATTTTTGCGCTAAATTTCACACCCTCCCCTGAAAGACTTAGACTATCTGGATCTATAGAAATAAACTGTAGGTCTGGGTAAGTAATAAAACCACTAGGGACTTGTGCTCTTGTTTCTCGACGTAGCCTCTCAGAAAGCTGGGTTTTGAGAGACTCGACAACTCCTTCGCGTTCAGCTTCTGATATTGTGTGTCGCATTCCTGACTCACCTCCTAGCAACTCTCCTACTGTTCTAGCGTAAACTTGAGACTTTTTTGACCCGCTGTATCCAGAAATACTCAAAGACATACCTTTTGAGTTTGAATTTGGTCCTGTTTCTACGGCTGTAATAACGACAGAACTAGAGGCGCCGGAGACTTTCTTCTTTTTTGCGTCTATTGTATAGCCAGGTATAACTACGCTTTGGTTTGTTTGGTATGTTTTGCCATTTTGGCCTATAAGTTTTGTTCCACTTTTTAGTGTTATAGAAGATTTTGAGTATTCATTGATAAAAATGACGCTACCTTTTGCTTTGCCTGTTATCTGGGTAAGTTCTGATCCAAATATTTCTCTATTTATCTCGCTTTGAATAGTCATTGTTTGGAATGAAAGCCTTTTTGGGTCACTGTTTTTTTCATGAGGGAGTTCTATGATCGTGTTTTCTATATTAAAAGGGATACTACGTTCATGAATCGTAACTTTTGCTCTAACAAGCTTTACTCCCAATATATAAATCAGGCAAACAAAGATACTAACTAGAGCAAAGAAAATAATCTTCTTACGTCTGGTTGTTGGTTTTGGTTTGTTTTCAAATACAAACTCTTCTCTAGGCTCTTCTGAGGCCTTCTCCGGTAGCTTTTCTTTTCTGATGACATCATAGAGTTTCATAATATGTTTTTTATAGGACTCTAGATGCAAACAATGCTCCGACTGTCAGTGTGTTGTCGATATTTTCAGGGTCTATAGAGCTTATATGGCTAGTGAAGAGTGTTGACTCTACTTCAGAGGTATTTGGTTTTGTTCCTGAAATGAAATTTTTTATGAATTCACTATTTTTTACATAAGATAAGAAAAAAGAAGTAAATGGCGCCATAGAAATAATATAAATATTCTCAGGTATTTTAAAATTTTGAGAGATTTGCAAACTCTCTTTGAGTTTATTGCCCCAAGCTTCACCGAAGTCTTCGGTTATTTTTTGTAAGTTGCTTGTTATTTGTGCAGAGAGTTTGCCTAGTCTGAATGTTTCTACTAATGCCCTAGTTTCAAGTAATGTCCCGTGATTTGAGGCTGATATTTTCCTATAAAGCTCATAAAATCCAATTGGGAAAGACTGCTGATAAAGGAAAATATGGTTTTTTATAAATGCTATGTCTGTAGTTTCTTCTCCTGCGTCTATTATCAAAAGCTCCTCTGGAGCATTATTGAAGTCTCTGGTTGCTATAAACGTAGCATATGGACTAGTCGCAAAAGTTATCTTTGGTCTACCGTAAGCTTTTTGTATTTTTGAAATAAATTCTTTTACTATTTTGTTCGGAGAAACAGTAACTAGTATAGAAATTTCTAGACTTGTTGTTTTTTTGTTAAAGGGATTGTTGGTAGCGTAGCCGTTTAGAGTTATTTTTGATATTTGTTTCTCTATTATTTTGCCGTCGGTACCCATAGAGCCAAATCTCTCCATATCATGCTCAACAACGAAGTCTATTTCTTTTTGGATCAAAGAATCTATCAGTTTTTGGGTACAAACAAAGGGACTAGTCTTGGTGTAGACTATATTTCTAGTTTGCGAAACGAACCAAGGAGAGCTAAGTAAGACAAAGACTTCTTTTGGTTTGTGGTTATCAGCCTTTTGTAAGGTTGCTATGACAGACTCTAGGGATGCCAGGTTGTCAGAGACAAAGCGAGCTATATCTATATCTTCCTTTGGTTCTAAAAATTTTCTAGAACTTGCTAAAAAAGAAACATTTGATTTGCCTTCTCCGGTCTTGTTTATTAGTGTATGTGACCCAGCGACAGAGCTAGAACTAATATCAAAAATCGCAACAGGAATAATTTTGCCGTTTTGTTTAGACATGTGTTTATATTATAGCATCAGTTGCTTTGAGAATAAAAAATAACATTGATTTTACTATCTCGAAAACTCGCTTTGCTCAAACAGTTCTCGCTAATAAAATCAATGTTATTTTTTGTTTAACTTAGAATGGCTTTGATACGACGCACTCCAGCTGAAGAAGCCTCTTCTTTTTGGATTTTGAAAGTTCCCAATGTCCCTATGCGCTCTACATGCGGACCACCACAAAATTCTTTTGATACAGTATTTCCATTTACATCTTCAATAAAGTAAACAGAAACAACCTCTGGATATTTGACTCCAAACTCCATTTCCGCGCCGAGCTTCTCTGCATCTTCTCGTGGCATTTCTCTTTTTACTACCTTCAAATCTTGCCTTATCCACTCGTTTACTTTGTTCTCTACTGCACTCTTTTCTTCTTCTGTCAGTTTTCTATCAAAGTTAAAGTCTATACGCAGTCGCTCTTCGGTGATATTTGAGCCTTTTTGGTGAATGTCAGGACTGACAACTTCTTGTAGAGCCTTTAATAGTAAATGGTGAGCTGTGTGAAGACGGGTTGTTTGTTCGCTGGTGTTTGCAAGACCTCCTTTGAACTTTTGCTCTGCTCCAGCGCGAGATGCTTCTTGGTGAGCTTTCATTTTTTGATCAAAATCGGCTCTGTCTATAGTTATACCTTTTTCTTTGGCTATTTCTTCGGTGACTTCAATAGGAAAACCATAAGTAGTAGCTAGTATAAAAGGATCAGTTCCTTTTTCAAACTCTTTCAGCCCTGCCTCAAGAGTTTTGATGAACTTTTCTACTTCTTTATTAAATATTTCTTTTTGTGCGTCTACATTTTCTTTGAGTTCTGGATATACGTCTTCGTACTTTGCCATAAAGCCACTTTGTAATACTCCAAGAAGTTCATAAGAAAAACCAATGTTTTTGGCTTGAACTACTGCCCTACGAATAAATCTTCGAAGTACATAACCTTGATCTTTGTTCGAAGGTACTACTCCATCAGCTATTAGCATAGTTGCAGAACGAGTGTGGTCAGCAATAATACGTGCACTGCGCTCATCAGGGATGCCTTTTGTATTAAGTTCAATAAACTCCATAGCAGGAGCAAAAACATCTGATTCATAGACATTTCTTTTACCTTGCATAAGCATCGTAACTCGCTCCAGCCCGCTACCAGTGTCTACATTTTTTTGCTGGAGTTTGCCGATGACTTTCCCGTCTTTCTTTTCGTACTCCATGAAGACGTTGTTCCAAATCTCAACAACCTCACCCTTGTCATCAGCTACCACATATTCTTCATGAGTTAAGTCCCCAAGACCTTTCTCGGTTACATCATAAAACATTTCAGTATCAGGTCCGCACGGGCCATTGTCTCCTGGGCTCCACCAGTTGTTTTTCTTCGGGAGGAAATATATGCGATTTTCCGGAATAAATTTTTTCCATATCTCTACCGCCTCCATATCTCTTGGTGCGTCTTCGTCGCCTTCAAAAACAGTGACATATAGGCGCTTTGGATCTAAACCGAGCCCTTCTTCTTTTGAAGTTAGGAACTCATAACTCCAACCAATGGATTCTTCTTTAAAATATGAGCCGAGTGACCAGTTGCCAAGCATTTCAAAAAAACTTAAATTTTTATGATTCCCTACTTCTTCAATATCTACAGTGCGAACACACTTTTGACAACTCGCTAGACGATTTCCTAATGGATGCTTTTCGCCCATAAGAAAAGGCACAAGCGGTTGCATACCAGCAGTGTTGAAAAGTACTGACGGATCGTTTTTGGGTACTAACGGCGCACTAGGCAAAATTGCATGTCCACGCTTGGCAAAAAAGTCCAAAAACCGTTTTCTGATCTCAGAGGATGTCATATAGTCTTACTTTAGCAAAAAAAAAGTAATAAAAAAAGGGTAACCAGAAACCGGCTACTCTTTAAAAAAACTACTCGTTATAGGCTTCAACCCTATTGATTCATCTGTAAAACCACTTTCTGAAAATTTCTTTAGGTCCATTGTCAGCTTAGCGCCAGCGGCGTAAATAGCTTCAGGTGATGAATCAATGTTCAATGCTAAGCTAAAAGAGCAGTGATTAGGCCTGAAGTCTTCTGATAACTTCTTGAGGTTATCAATATTAACCCGAGAAGGTGGTAAAAAACCTTTATTTAAAATAGGCATATAGATAAGTTTGTATACATCCTAACAAATATAGGTTTTTTGTCTATATTAAAGAGAATGGTTTGTTGTGTCGTCTTGGCGAGAGAACTTGCGGATCTGTTTTTCGATAAACCATAGAACAATAAAAGTAAAAAGGGTCAGAAGTGTTGCCATAATAGCCAAAGAATATAGTCCAAAGCCACAAGCCATACCTACTCCCGCTGAAACCCATAGCCCTGCTGCAGTTGTAACACCACTAACTTGGTTGTCTTTGTGGAAAATAGCTCCAACACCTAGGAAACCAACAGCTGCGATTATCTGAGCTGCCATTCTCATAGGATCAAAAGTTTGTCCTGCAAACCTTGAAGTAATGATTTGAGAAATAATCACAAAGAGTGCTGAGCCCATAGAAACAAGAGTATAAGTACGCACTCCAGCAGTTTTACCTGCCAAGTACCTCTCGACTCCTATAGCAATACCGAGACCCATAGCGATAAAAAGACTTACAAAAACATCAGCCCCTAAAATATTAAAAATTTGTTGCATATGAATATAAGTATACTATGATATTTTCTCTATTACACCTCCGCCGACAACTTTGTCGCCATGATACAAAACCAAAGACTGTCCTTCGGCAATAGTTCCAGAATAAGAGAGCTCAATAGTCTCAGCACTTATTACCTTTGCTGGGATAAACTCTCCGTGATAACGGATTTGTGCGGTTATACCCTCTTTTAATTCCTCTAAGTCAAAAAACCAGTTGGTATCTCGTAGAGTTATGATTTGCTTTTCTTTTTCATTTAGATTTGTTTTTGGGTTGTGAGAAACTATCAGAGTATTTTTTTCTATATCTTTAGCAACTATATAATAAGGCTTTTGGTCTGTAGTTTGTTTGGTTACTTTGAAACCATGTCTCTCTCCTAATGTATAAAACCAGACTCCATCATGCTCACCTACTATTTCTCCGTTAGTATCAATAACTGGTCCACTTTTTTGTTCTATATAGTGAGCGAGGAATTCTCTCATATCAACATCACCCAAAAAGCAAATACCTTGGCTGTCTTTTTTGTCACTTGTGAAAAGCTTTGCCTTCTCAGCGATCTTGCGAACTTCAGGCTTCTCTAAATGTCCTATTGGAAGCATGATGTGTTCCAGTTCATCTTTACTTATCATCCAAAGAAAGTAACTTTGATCTTTTGAATCATCAAAGCCTTTCATCAAATGTTTTCCATCAGTTTGTGCGTAATGTCCTGTAGCAACAGCGTCAGCACCATGCTCTCTAGCATACTGCCACATAGCGCCAAACTTGATAACACGATTGCACAGTACATCTGGATTTGGAGTTCTGCCTGCCCTGTATTCAGCTACCATGTAGTCTGCTACACCTTTTTTATATTCTTCTTCAGCGTCTAGGAAATGAAATGGTATATCAAGAGATGCGCAGACTCGCATTGCGTCACGCTTTTCATCTACCCAAGTACAAGGAAGCCAATCTGGTGCCCAAGTCTTTACAAATATGCCATGCACGTCATAGCCTTGTTTTTTGAGCAAATAAGCAACAACAGAGCTATCTACTCCGCCTGAAATACCGACAAATATTTTTTT
>JAOAUE010000027.1:0-1213 GCA_030157745.1 Minisyncoccota bacterium | reverse complement strand
ATCAAGTTCACCAACAACTTCGAGTTTGTCATCTTTCATTTGCGCTACTAAAACAGCAAGTTCGATGATCTCATGTTCATCTCTATCGAGACCTGTCGTCTCTATATCTATAAAAGCAAGTTTTTGGTCCAACATAATTATTTTAAGTATTTATTAATATTTTTTAGGTGTTCGGTATAAGTTTTGGCGTAGTGGATGTTGCCATCAGAATCATGCAAATAGTATAGGTATGGAGAATCTTTTGGTTTTATAGAAGCTTTTATGGATTCTAGACCAGGGTTTCCTATGGGGCTCGGGGTTAAACCTTTGTTTTTATAAGTATTAAATGGTGAGTTGATAGATAGGTCTGCTCTTGTAAGCTCGCTACTTTCTTTGCCCAGTATATACAGAAATGGGGCGTCGACTTGAAGCGGGATACCTTTTGAAATTCTTTTCCATAAGATACCCGAAATAAAGTATCTGTCCTCTTCACCCTTTGCCTCCTTTTCTATGATAGAAGCCATGATGATAATATCTTCCAAGCTTTTTCCAGAAGACTCTATGTCTTTTTGTAGAGGGGTTATTTTTTTAGTAAAATTCTTTTCGAGTGTTTCCATGATACTTTCTATAGTTGCCCAAGGCAAAAAATGATAAGTGTCAGGAAACAAATAACCTTCTTTGTCCTTTGTTAAGGTCAAAAAAGCCTCAGTATCAAAATCGCTAATTTCCTTGGAAAGTCTATTTGCCATTTGTTTGTTGGTGAAGCCTTCAGGAAATGTGACTTTGGCTTTGTCTACGCCAAACTCTCTGCCAGAGATACGCATAGCTAAGCTAACTACATTTATCGGCTTTTCAAAATAGTACTCTCCTCGACTTATAGTTTTGTCGCTTCCAAATGTCAGCATTAACATCTCAAAAACTCTCTTGCTCTTGATAGCTTTGTCTTTGTAGAGCTCATTTGAAATAGAAAACAGAGACTGACCGCTATCTATAGTTATTTGGTAAGGTATCGGGAAACTTTTTGGTGGCATTACTAAAAAGTTGACCAAAGAAATAGAAACATACAAAGCCCCTGCTCCAAGCAAGACAATAAATGCTCTTTTTATGTTAAATTTTGAATTCATATTTATATCGGAAGGTTTGCTGGAGGTTCTGCTTTTTTGGCTTCAATACGAGTAAATGTAGGAGTCTCGGCTACTCGTCCTGGTAGATGGAAGATAGTCGCAAGCTCTTC
>JAOAUE010000026.1 GCA_030157745.1 Minisyncoccota bacterium | reverse complement strand
ATGAAAATATACTTTTTCGACACAGAAACTACAGGCAACACTCACGAAGATCGCATAGTCCAACTCGCCATCAAAGAGCGTGGCAACCCTACCCCGCTGATAAACGAACTTTTCAAGCCACCAATGCCTATACCATTTGAGTCTAGTGCCGTTCATCATATCTCAAATCACATGGTATTGAACAAGCCTCTCTTCCAAGAGTCTCCTAAGTATTTAGAAATCAAAGAGCTCTTTGAGAGCCCCGAAACTATAGTTGTCGCTCACAACAGCGCCTTTGATGTCACCATGCTTACTGCTGAAGGCATTCACCCCACCAACGTCATCTGTACTTACAAAACTATCCGCCATATAGATATAGAGACAAAGTTTACAAACTACAAACTCCAATACCTCCGTTATGCTCTCGATATGGAACTCGATGTCGGCGCTCATGATGCTATGGCTGATGTTATAGTTTTGGAAAAACTTTTTGAATACCTACTAGAGAAGATAAAGGCTTCGGGTAAAAGCGAAGAAGAAGCACTCATAGAAATGATGACTATCACCAAAGAGCCAGCTTTTATGCGAGAGTTCTCTTTTGGTAAACACAAAGGTATGCGAGTAGAAGAGGTGGCAAAGATAGATCCTGGATACCTATCTTGGCTTTTGTCAGAAAAACTCAAAAACCCTATTGGTGAAGAAGACTGGATTTTCACACTACAGAAATATTTGAGTAAATAAGCCCGTGTTACAATTAAATATATGCAAATCACTTACAGCATCATCGGTATAGCAATAGGCGCTTTTGTGGCCTATATTTTGCTTTCCAAGAAAAAGTCTTCTCTGGGAGACCAAAGCACCAGCCTCACTCTCCTGCTTCAGCAAATGAGCGAGCTACAAAAGACTGTCGATCACAAGCTCGGCGAAAACGAAAAAAGCATGCGCGAGAGTTTGCAATTCCAAAGCACTCAAAGCAACAAAATCATCTCTGATATCACTGAGAGACTCACTCGACTAGATGAGGGTAACAAACAAGTTCTCGGATTTACTGAGAGCTTGGCTCAACTCCAAGACATTTTGAAAAACCCAAAACAGCGTGGCATCTTGGGCGAATACTATCTAGAAACACTTCTCAAAAATATCCTGCCTCCAGGAGGATACGCTATGCAGTATGGATTTGCTGATGGCACTATCGTTGATGCTGTTGTTTTTGTAAAAGACAAAATCATCCCCGTCGACTCCAAGTTCTCACTCGAGAACTACAACCGCATGATAGAAGAGAAAGAGCCAGCTCGCAAAAAGGACTTGATGAAAGCCTTTGAAAACGATTTGAAAAATCGCATTGTAGAAACATCAAAATACATCCAACCAGAGAATAACACTATGGACTTTGCTTTTATGTTTATTCCTCACGAGGCTATTTATTATGATTTGCTAGTAGGGACAGTGGGAGCAGGTGAAGAAGCGGAAAACTTGATACAAAGAGCTGCTTCCAAATACAAAGTCATCATCGTCTCTCCTACTTCTTTCCTTGCATATCTCCAAACAGTGCTACAAGGACTCAAGGCTCTCAAGATAGAAGAAACAGCCAAAGATATTCGTCGTCGCGTAGAAGAGCTTGGCAAGCACTTGAAAGCTTATGAGGAATATCACAACAAGCTCGGCACATCCCTCCAAACAGTAGCCAACCACTACAACAACTCTGGCAAGGAACTCAAAAAAGTAGACAAAGACGTCATGCGCATTTCTGGAGAAAGCGCTGGTATAGATCCGATACTTATCGAAGGGGCTATAGAAAAAGCTATTGATTAACGAGGTCTGGATTTACGATACTTTTGAAAGCATCAAAACCTATAGTGATGTCTATCTGTCCATCTGAATATGGCGCTACTTGATACTGATCAAAGAGTACAGCAACTCCGTTGTCATTAACTACAAACGCTTGGTAGTTTTCTTCCTTTGGTCCTGCACCATCTGCTATCCAATCTGCTTGTGCGTTTTCTCTTTTCAAAAGCTCTGCTTGTACTAACTTTGCAAAAGTCCCTAGTCCATCAAGTCCGTTTTTGAAAACATTTGAAATAGTCAAAAGCTGACCTTGGTTGTTGAAGTTAAAAGTCTTTCTGACTGCCATACCATGTGCTCCGCCAGTATATGAATATGCCTGGAAGACGTAGTTTTGAACTTTTTGTGAAGAAATATTTTTGTAATCAATATCGAGAGTGACCGAAGCACCATTCGGGGAACCGCCTTGCTCTTCTACCCATTTAGTATCTTCTTTGAACTGCGCTACCTGATCTTCTACGTAACTTTTGAAATACTCTGTGATAGATTGACTTTTGACCTTTGGATACTTGGCTGAGATTTCGTAGTATTGGTTTTTGTCATTTATAGAAACACTGTCCACCTCTATAGCTGGGTTGTCTACTTGTGTCCTTTCTTCTGGTGGAAGAGCTGGAGCTTGTTCGCTTTTTTTGAATCCAAGAGCAACAAAAGCTCCGAGAATCAAAAGAGCAACTATAAAAATAATGATTTGTTTTTTGTTCATTATGGAAATAGTATCTTAAATTCAAGTGAGTCGTCAAACTGTGGTTCCCCGCTTGGATTGTCTTTTTTCATTATTATCCAACCATATTTATAAGGCCCGAGCTGCGAAGCGTCATAAGAAATAGTTCCAGTAAATGGCACCATATCTGTAGTCATCCAATCATAGCCGTCATTTACCTTGATATAACCTTCACCTATTATCAAGCCGTCCCAGTTGACCACCTCTACCGGTGCTGTGGCCTCAAAGAACCAGTTTCCTACTGCCTTACCCTTTATAGTTATTGGTGAAGGAGTTAGAGTAGACTCTGGCAACGGACTCTCTACTATTATCTTGCCTTCTTTTTGAGCAGGCAAAACTTCTGGAGCCAAAGGATCATTTCCATTTTCCAAAACTGGTGCTTTAGGAATACTACGAGTCAAACCCCAAAATATAAGAGCAAAGATAGCAAGCGCAAATATAACCAAATATCGTCTTTTCATATGCTTTAAGTATAGCATTAAAGGAGCTCTTGTGTGTTTGTTGACTAAAGACTAGAAAGT
>JAOAUE010000025.1:2788-3076 GCA_030157745.1 Minisyncoccota bacterium | reverse complement strand
CATACCACTGCATATCATAATTATGGCGCAAAGCACTGAGCTTGTCGAAGTGCGGAAGTAGTGAGATTAGAACTCCTTTGGTTTAGGTTCAATTTAATGTTTTTATCATTTCTGTCGTAAACCAAATGGGTTGAAGTTTGTGCCAATGTCGTATGTATCAAGTCCTTCTTTTTGCTTAATAACTCGAATAGCTTTTCGTGTAATAGGCAGTGCGATTATTTCCCAAGTTGTACAAAAAATAACAGTACTCACAATCAGGGGGACTATTTGCTCCGCGGTAAACCAGCC
>JAOAUE010000025.1:0-2778 GCA_030157745.1 Minisyncoccota bacterium | reverse complement strand
ATCTACCAACTGCCCGAATAGAGTAGAAAGCACTAAACGTAAGTTTAAATATTTTCCTTTCGTTAAAATTTTGAGTTTTGCAACAACGTAAGAATTTGTAAGTTCACCACAAAAAAAAGCTAGAATAACAAAGAAGGCAACAATCGGCGAAGATTTAAAAATTAAATTATATGCCTCGCTATCTGCAAAATTAGGGCTAGGTATAATAGTGTAGATATACGCGATTATTGAAGAAAGAGCCATGCAAAAAAAGCCAGTCCATACGACCTTACGCGTTACTCTGTAACCGTAGACTTCCGTGAATATATCAGCGAAAATATACACAAATGGATATGTCAAAATAGCCACAGCAAAAACAAAACCACCTAATTCAAAAGTCTTAAGCGCGGTAAATAGATTGATAATCAAAAACGTAACCCAGAGCATCCCTAGTACTCCAAGATATTTATGGTTTGATTGTGCAGATACTTTTGGGTCAGTAATTAGTTGGCGGTCTTGATTCATACGCTTAATATAATATCATTATTTTAAATAATTTTTCTATTGGAACTCGCGACGATTTCGATTTTCAATTCCGGCGGAAGTAGTGAGATTCGAACTCACGGTCCCGATTAAGAGACGACGGTTTAGTAAACCGTTGATTTAAACCACTCATCCATACTTCCTAATGGTTATTAACGAAACAACTATACTACAGCATTGTATTTTGTAAAAGTAATGATTTTTGAGGCAATTCGTCTTAGAAATATATGAAAAAGATATTAATTTTAAGCCTTATTGTTATATCAGTATTTACTACCTTTGCTGATGCTAGTCACCCTACAAGATTGTGGGCTTCTCCAAATATTTCGCAAGTTACGAATAGTTCAGCTTTTGTTTCTGTGCCCGCTGAAGCTCTAAAGGATTTGAGCCAAGAGCAAAAATCAAGTCTGTACTTTGAGTACTTTGAAACCCAACAAGTCTGCATCATGATTTATCCGACACCTGAGAACTGTCTACCAAAGAAAACCCAAAAAGGTCAAACATCTGTGCTTTTACCAAATCTCAAAAGCAACACTTCATATACTGTTTCTTATAAGATAGACAACACTATTGCCTGTATCACAGAGCCATGTCATGAAAATGGTTTACAAAGTGAGACCAAAGAGTTTAAGACACTAGGTTCTGCGGATAGTTTTTCTCGCAATCTTTATTATCGAAGTCGTGGGGCAGATGTAGTGTTATTACAAGATATTTTGCGCTCGCAAGGATATCTGTCTTCTAACAGCACTGGGTACTTTGGTATAGCTACATTTAAAGCAGTAAAGTCTTTTCAGAAAAATTATATGCACATCCCGCCAACAGGATATGTTGGTCCCAAGACTCGTTTGTCTTTGAACAATCTTATAAATGTTCAAACAGAAAACTTTGAAGGAACTATCCAATCAGTATCTACTGCGTGTTTTGCAGACGGGGAGTGTAGCGTGACTATCGATGGCAAAAAAGTCATCACAACTATCGGCTGGTCTCAAGAGACTGTCGGCTCTATCAAGGGAACTGTTTCTTCTATCGGAGACATCGAAACTAGCAAAATAGGAGCTCGTGCCAAAATCTACGCTCGCAAGCTCTCTGACGGCTCTTATACTTTGTATGGAAATGCAAACTACTATATAGAAGTTTTATAATAAAAAATCCGCCAGGCCAAAGTCTAGCGGATTTTTATTTGCGAGTATTGATTACATCCAAGCACCAATGATCAGTCCGAGTAGAATAGAGAGAGCAAGGTTGAAACCTGCCACCACCAAAAATCTACTTTGATTGTTCTTTTTGGTATCAGAGTTCCACATAGAGCCTTGTGCTGACATCGGCATCAAAAATCCTACCCAAACAAGCAAGCTAGTTGCCAAGGCATTGTTTCCCATAGAAACAAACATCGCCAAAATGTATATCTGAACTATAGAAAGGACAAGTTGCAAGATATAAGCAGGGAGCGCTTGCTTTTGCATTTCTTTGCGCTTTACTGGGTCGTTCATGCACTCTGGGTCTATCTTGTTTAGTCGCATCCAAATCTTGCCAAAGAGCATTGGTCCATACCAAAGAGAGCCAAGTATTATCGAAACTACAGCACATACTAAAATCATCAAAAACGATATTTCCATAAATGTATATTATTTGTTAATACTAACAATTATAGTACGACACATGCTAAATAGCCATTGCATAAAAAATCCCCCTAATTGGGGGATGGTGTTAAATTTTTGATGTAGCTCTTTCTGAAGAGCTGGTTGTGTCCTCTTCAGAAATATCAGAGGCAAAACTCATGAAGTAGATACTTCCAACAAGACCAACAATAAAACAGAGGATTCTAACTACTGCTTCTAGTGGCCCTACATGTCCGGTGTCATCAGGTTCAGCTGGGCCAATAGGAATAGGGACTATTAAAGAAAAGGTTGCAAGGAGCGCAAATATAACTATCATCCACCACGAAAAAGATAATAGTTTTTTCCTTCCGGAAGCAGTATTAAGTGCTTTTGATATTATTCTTTTCATGGTAAATACAATTTGTTTGTAGATATTTTATTCCATAGATAGGCTAAAGTAAATAGAAGAAGGTTGGTAGAAAAAAGTCCCTCTCTATGATACAGTAAGGCCGTACTATTGGAGCCGTGTCAGAGTGGTCTAACGTACCTCTTTGCTAAAGAGGCAGGGTGTAAAAGCCCTCGCGAGTTCGAATCTCGCCGGTTCCGCAAGTAGTTTTTAGCCTCAATTTTTTATAAAATAACAGGTAAAATTATTAAA
>JAOAUE010000024.1:1284-14187 GCA_030157745.1 Minisyncoccota bacterium | reverse complement strand
AAATCCCCGCAATTAGCGGGGATTTTGTTTATCTAGCATAGTCTATCACTCTCGTTTCTCGTATAACTGTTACGCGGATTTGGCCGGGGTAACGCAAGTCGCGTTCGATAGTGAGTGCAATGTCACGCGCTAAGTTTTTGGATTCTAGATCAGAGATAGCTTCTGGGGTGACAAATATGCGCACCTCTCTTCCAGCTTGTAACACAAATGCTTTTTCTACTCCTTCAAAACTGTTTGCTAAAGACTCGAGTTCATTTAGTCGTTTGAGGTACATCTCAGCAGTATCCCTCCTTGCTCCAGGGCGAGATCCACTTATCATATCAGCTGTTTGTACTATGATAGCTTCGAGAGATTCGTGTGGATAATCATCGTGATGACTTTTCATGGCAGAGATAATGCGCTCATCAGTACCAAAGCGTCGTAGCATTTTTATACCTATTTCTACATGAGTACCTTCAAACTCATGATCTAGTGCCTTGCCGATATCATGAACAAGAGCGCCAGCTTTTGCGATATAAGCATCCGCGCCAAGCTCTGTAGCAATCATGCCAGCAACGTGCGCCATTTCGATAGAGTGTTGCAGAACATTTTGTCCGTAACTAGTTCGGTAGTGTAGCCTACCAAGTATAGCTACTACACGAGGATCGAGGTTGAAGATACCACACTCATAAACAGCATCAGAGCCTTTTTGTTTGATAACTTCATGAATACTGTTTTTGGCATTTTCTAACTCTTCTTCTATGCGTGCCGGTTGGATCCGACCGTCCTTTACCAAACTCTCAAGAGCGAGGGTTGCGATAGCACGTCTGACTGGATCAAAACATGATAAAACGATAAATCCTGGAGACTCATCCATTAGGAGTTCTACTCCAGAGGCTTTTTCAAAAACTCTGATATTGCGACCTTCTTTTCCTATGACCTTGCCTTTGGTTTCTTCGTTTGGTATCGCTACACTACTTGTTGTCAGGGCGTTGGTGGTAGGGACAGAGAGCCTCTGGATAGCAGTCATCAAGATTTCTTTGGCACGGTTTTCAAGTGTTTCATGCATTTGGTTTTCGAGTTTATTGCTCCGTACAGAGAGGTCTTCGTCATACTTTCTTTGAGCTTCTATGATAAGAGCGTCTCGAGCATCTTCTAGAGAAAATCCAGAGATAGTTTCAAGTAGAGAGAGCCTCTCTTTTAGCAAACTCTTGGCTTCAGATTTTAGAGTCTCTACTTTTGATTCTTTATCTTCTAGATTTTTTGATTTTTTATCTAGTTCTAGTTGCCTTTGGTCCAAGAGCGACTCTTTTTTGATAAGTCGATCCTCTGTACCTTTGAACTCATGTTCTTTTTGTTTTTCTATTTCTCTAGCCTCATCCAATATCTTTTGGGCTTGTTCTTTGGCATGCATCAAACGCTCTCCGATAGTGAGCTCTAGAGAGTTTTTGCGAAGGATAAATATGACAGCACGAATACTGTAGCCAATAATGCCTCCAGCGAGAAGCATGCCTACAGCCAATAAAACAGGATTCATCCCATTAGAAATAAGTAGCGAATGTACCGCAACTTATTTTGTTTAAGTTTTTAATTTTTGAAATTTGTTTCATATCATTTATATATTTCTAACGGGACAGGTCCGTTACTAGTTTATCCCAGGGTTTTTGGTAATAACGGCGTCTACGATACCGTACTTTTTGGCTTCTTCGGAACTCATCCAATAGTTTCGATCAGCATCTTTCTCAATTTTAGAAACAGTTTGACCTGTATTTTTTGAAAGCATTTTATAAAGTATTTCTCGGTGTTTGATTATTTGTTTAGCGCCAATCTCAATATCAGTAGCCTGACCTTCCGCTCCTCCCCATGGTTGATGAATCATTACTTCAGCATTTGGCAAAGCAAAACGCTTTCCTTTGGTCCCACAAGATAAAATCATTGCCCCCATTGAAGCCGCCATACCAAAACATATAGTTGATACATTTGGCTTTATAAAATTCATAGTATCAATAATAGCAAGTCCATCTTTGATGTTCCCTCCAGGAGAATTTATGTAAAGGTAAATGTCTTTTTTTGGATCTTCATTAGCGAGGAATAATAGTTGGGCAACAACAAGATTGGCGATGTGCTCATCTACAGCCCCACCTAAAAAAATAATACGATCTTTGAGTAATCGAGAATAAATATCATAAGCACGCTCACCTTGAGGTGTCTTTTCTAGTACGGTTGGGATTAACATATGTTTTTTAAAAAGTTAGTAGTTGTTAGTAAGTAGTTAGTAGGGAATCAGAATTTCAGCAAAAACAGAGTCTCAGACACTGTTACTATAACTGTATTTTGCCCGAAAAGCAAAAATAGTTTGACTAAAGATATAGTAGTGGTATAGTTAAGAAAAATACTTGCCATGCATACATATGACCAACTTATGCAGATAGAATTAATTTTCTATCATAGCTAAAAAATTAAAAAGCCTTTCCAGATTTTATTTGGAAAGGCTTTTTCTTTTTATAAATTCTCTAGTGTTGAAAGAATCTTTTCATTTGTTAGAAGCATGTCAGCATAAGCTGTAGTGCGGGCGAGGTCGGCGCCAGGGTACATTTGCATTAGCTTTTCAGCTTCAGCTTTTACTTCCTCATCTGTAGTTTTGAAGTCCATGTCTTTAGCGATAGCATTGATACACATTTGGAATCTTGCTCGGCGCTCTGCTTCAGATTCGAACTCTTTTGCGATACTTTCGCGTGTTTTGTTTGTGTGTTTCAAATACTCTTCAAACTCTATACCACTACGAGTGACATCACTTTCTATTTGAGCTAGGATTTTTTCTTGTTCAGATTTTAAAATTAGAGATGGAACGATGAACTTGGCCTCGGCGATGATACTATCCATGATAGAGATACGACGTTTGTCTTTTTCATTTTGCTCTTTTTCTTTCAAGGTGTTTTCTTTGATTTTTGCTCGCAAATCAGCAACACTTTCAAAGGCACCAAAACTCTTGGCGAATTCATCGTTTACTTCAGGAAGTGGCTCCTCGTGAGCATGATCGTGGTCATCGTGATGGTGGACATGGCCATAAGCTTTCATTTGTCTTAGATCTTCTATTACTTTATCAATCTCTTCTTCAGAGACAGAAACACTAGATGCCTTTGGAGCATCCTTGGCTATCTTTTTGTAGTTCGGCAAAGTTATCTCTGGTAGAACTTCTGTAGTGATAGTAAATCCAAGAGCGTTTTCTCTAGCGAGCTTTGTGATTGTCACACTTGGTCGGCCTATAGCATCAATCTTTTTCTCTTCCAAAATCTGAGGATAAAATTCTTGGATTGAAAGCTCTGCCATGTCTGAGAGGATCAGCTCATCCCCAAGCTCTTTTTTGGCGATAGCTTCTGGAACGTTACCTTTTCTAAAACCCGCTACTTCTACATGTGGCAAAAGTCTCTCTAGTGCCTTTTTTTCAAAGCTAGAAAAAGCTTCCCAAGAGATTTCACCTTTGATCTCTATCTGTCCGTTTTCTAAGTTTTTTATCTCTAAATTGTCGATATTTTTAATCATAGTTAGCGCAGTCTAACATACTCGGCCTCTGATGCCAAAAGTTAGATTTCTTCGGAATAGTCGGGGATAGTGATGCCTTCGACAGAGGCTTCTAGTGATCGTGCATTATCAACAAAAGAAGGTGGTGTTACTGTCACTGGAGTTAATTCTTCGGGTTTTTGGCTAAGCCAAAAAAGTCCACAAAGGATTATAACCAAGAGTATGATTATAATCGCCCATGGACTTTTGCCTTGCTCCTGCATTTTATTCTTCAGAATTATCTTTTGGAGCGAGACCTTCTTTTAATATTTTGATGCTTTCAATAAGAGAAGCTTTTGCACTCTTTAGGGACTCTTGAGCTTTTTTGAGAGGCTCTTTTATTAGAACTACTTCCTTAGTTTTTTTGTCTGCTGGATTAACTTCAGGCAAGATACCCGCGTATTGGTCTATCGCTTCGTTTGCTTCCTCTAAATGAGTATTTGCAGAATCTAGAGACTCTTGGGCTAGGGAAGTGTCTTTGTCGTTTTTACTCAAAAGGTCTAGTAGTTTTTGTGTTTTATTAACTGCAACCTTGAGTTTATTTGAAGTAGAGCGCAGGTCCGCCTCTATCTTTTGCTTTTTGGTCAGAGTTTCAACCTTCAGCTCTTTTGCGGAAGTTTGTGTGTTTTGTGCAAACGCCGGAGCGCCAAAAGCCAAAATAGCTATAAAACTAAGAATAATAGTCTTTTTTATCATACGTTTATTATACACAATTTTTGACGATTGACTAGGGTAAGTATTACTGTATAGTGATAAAAAACATCTTTAACCTAAAACTCTTGATATGGACAACCATCCGCCATGCTCAGGTTCGGCCAGGCTTTTTGTTGCTAAAATCTTTTTAAAGTTAGTTAAATTATGCGTAATAATTTTTTTAACTACTTTTATAGTAGCAGCGCTTTTTGCTATTATAAGAGTCAATGATAAAAAAGATATTTTAGTAAACTCTCTTTATGTTAGCGGATTAGTAGCTTTGTTACTAATTGTTTTAGCAGAAAGAGTTTATCCTAGCTCTATCGAAATAATTGACCGTTAGTAAAACGCCTCCCGTAATGGAGGCATTTCTTTTTGTATTACTTTTGAAACTTTTGCTTATAAAGCTCAATAGATTTTTTAATAGCTTCGATGGCTTTGTCTTTACCTTCGATACCGTTGATAACTACAGGGTGTTCGATGTGACCGTCATCACTTTTTAGATTTTTGTAAGTTTCAAAAAAGTGAGTGAATTCTTTGAGTGAGTGCTTGTTTAGGTCTTTGAGGTCGTGAATGTGGTCAAATCGCTTGTCACTTGTTGGAACTGCGATAATCTTTGCATCACTTTCGCCACTATCTATCATGTTCATGATGGCTATCGGTCGAACCTCTACCATTACACCAATGTTTATAGGGTAAGTAGTCAGCAAGACAACATCAAGTGCGTCGCCATCTTCCCAAAGAGTTTGTGGGGCAAAAGCATAATCAAAAGGATACGGTGCTGCGTTATAGTTGGCTCTATCTAGTGCGATCACTCCAGTTTTCTTGTCGATTTCGTATTTGTTGTGTGAGCCTTTTGAGATTTCAACAATACAGTTAAATGCTTCTGTTGGATTTTCTCCCAAAGGTATATCGTGCCAAAGATTCATACTCATAATGGTTATTTGAAAATTAAGATCTTATAAAGTTATTAAGAATTTTCAGTCTCAGTTGCTGTTTCTTCTATTGCGACCTCTTGCACTACTTCTTCAGAAGCTAGTTCTGTCAAAGGCTTGAAATCCTCTCCTTCAGAGTTATCTGCTCCTTCAGTTTCTGGAACTTCTGCACCTTTTATATCTATTTTCCAACCAGTTAGTTTGGCAGCGAGACGAACATTTTGTCCACCTTTTCCGATAGCCAAAGACAATTGGTCGGGGGTAACCTCTATGAGAGCTTTGTGTTCTGTTTCGTCCAACACCACATCCAAAACTTTTGCTGGAGATAGAGCCTTGCGAACAAATTCGCTCGGATCCTCTGACCACTCTATGATGTCTATCTTTTCTCCTCCAAGCTCATTCATGACAGTTGAAACTCGAACTCCGCGCTGACCAACACATGATCCTACTGGGTCAATGTTTGGATCTGCAGTGTAAACAGCCATTTTGCTTCTTGCCCCTGGTTCTCGAGCGATAGACTTGATCTCGACAACACCTGTTGCTATCTCAGGAGACTCTTGAGCGAAGAGTTTCTCCATAAATTTTGGATGAGTGCGAGAAATACGAAGGTTGATACCACGAGGAGATTCTTCAACATGGTATAGGTATCCACGTACACGAGCACCACGAGCATAACGCTCTCCTGGTATTTGCTCAGCTGGGGGGATGATCCCTGTTGCTCTGTTAAAATCGATAAATACAGTACCCTTATCTACTTTTTGAATATGCCCTGAAACGATATCGCCTTCTTTGCCACCAAATTCTTCCATGATAGAGCCACGTTCTGCTTCTCTGATCCGCTGAATAATAACTTGCTTGGCAGTTTGAGCGGCGATACGTCCAAAGTCTTCTTTTGGTTCTAGGTTAAAAATTATCTCATCTCCTATCTGAGCGCCACTTTTCATCATCTTGGCATCATCGAGAAGAATATGCTTTTCTTCGTTGTAGCTTTCTCTTTCGTCTGTCTCTGGTCTCTCATCAGCCTCATCTTCAAAGTAAACCATAGTGTCATCTACCACAGTTTTGACTTGGTCAAAGGAAACAGAACCAGCATCTAGGTCGATGTGGGCACGGACAACTTGTCCCTTTTTGCCGTACTCTTTTTTGTAAGCGGCAGCTAGGGACTGTTCTATAGCGTCGATAAGTTTATCTCGGCCTATTCGGCGCTCATTTTCAAGCTGTTCTATAGCAATTTTTAGGGCTTTTATATCTAAAATATATATGAGTTTTGGATTATTTTGTAATGGTTTTTTTTATTTTTAACAGAAATGTCCGAGCTTTTTGGGCCGGACATTTACTAAGAGGGAATATAGCATATATATATTGTATAGGCAAATATCCACAGATTATCCCCATTTTGGGGTATTTACATTGACAAAATAGCCATTTTGGGTATATAATATACTCAAACGTACGAAAGTACCTTGAACTAAACAATTTTGGCAATATCTGCCTTCATTCTCTAAATTAAAAAGCATGAAAAATGTTTTAAACGCTTTGAGGATGAGCGTAGTGTTCGTCATCCTTATATTTGTTTCTTGTGGTAAAAATTCCGGTGGTGCTGGTGGCGGCGGTCATGTTGAGCCAAACCCTCCTGTTACTGAAACAAAACCAACAATCTCTGCTGTCGCTCCTGCAAAGGCGTGGTACGGAGAAAGTGCAGTTGGTTCTGTAACAGCGACCAATGCCACCTCAGTAACAGCCTCTCCCGGGGTTGTTAGTGGAAACATCTACACAGTTAACTCTGTCACAGGTCCAACGAATGTTACCCTTGTAGCTTTCGACGCAAAAGGTAACAGGGCGGATACTACAGTTGTTGCGGATGTGTACACACAGAAACAAACCTGGTTGAACTCCGGTTCAGGCCAATGGTCTATTAAGGAAGCATACGTTAACGGAAACTCGGTTGTTTATTGCAGGAAGTTTATATTCAATATAAACGGTACTGTGGTAGTCAATCCCTGTAGTGGCCCAAATTCTCCCCCCGGCCCTTATTCATTATTGAATTCGGAAACTCAAATAAATGTTGGTGGAGGATCTAACCCCACCTATAATCTTGAGATATACCCAACAATAATGATTTGGACAGGTACGAATCTGGAAGGACAGGCCGTCAGGTATGTTTTAGAAAAATCCTAATGATTTGATACCCTCTTTGCTTTACGCATTGAGGGTATTTTTTATTTTCTATTATTGTTATACTTGTCTATGTATAAGCTAAGTACTTTTATTTACAATGAACCTAAAAAAATATCTTTTTATAATCCCTCTTTTGTTATTTTTTGTTATGGCAAATATTGCCAGTGCTCAAAATAGCGGAAATGTAACAATGGTCGCAGATGTAAATGTCGCAGGAGCAAAAGTGTCTGATCAGGTAGGTTCTGTGATGAGTGTATCTTTTATTCTTACAAACGGTAAGAGTACACAAAACAATGTTTACTATAGCCTAAGGCTTTCGCCAAAAGGTAAACCAAATACCATCGTGGACGAAAAAGTTTATGATGAAAAATTGGTATTACTTGAAAACAGTACCACCTCAAAAACAGTAGTTTATGAAGCTCCAAAGTATCTCTCCGGAGAATATTCACTGTATTTGTTTGCTGGTAACTCTTCTGGTCTACCGCTCGGATATTCTTTTGTTGGCAATATAAAACTTAGCGCAAGCCAAAAGTCACTTTCTGTTGACGGCAACTCTTGTTCTTTGACATTAGAGGGCAACGGACAAAAAAGAACCTTTGCCCTCTCTGCTTCACCTGTTGTTTCTGATGGACAAAAGCTTTCTATTTCTTGTTCTGTGGCCAACCCTTTTATAAATGAAGCCAAACTCTCTCCAAAATTTGAAACACGATACCAAACTATCTACGGGGATCTTGTTGATGTCGGCACTATATCTGAAATCTTCACACTAAAGCCTTTGGAGAAAAAAACTATCTCTCTCAAAATACCTACAGCACAAAATCCTGGAACATATAAATCAAATTTGAATTTTTCTGATGGTAGCAATAGCACAAACACTATATCTATCAGCTATAACGTGTATGGGTTTTCATCAAATATCTTTAATATTTCTTCTGACAAAGACTTTTATATGCGAGGTGATGTAGCAAATATAGGTACTCTTTGGTCATCAAATGCAAAAGAAGTATCTTCTATGGATGTAAAGATACGATCTTCAAGAGGTGCAAATTGTGGATCTTCTACTATGGAAAACCCAGAGTTCAACCAAAGTATTTTGGTTTCTATCAAAAAGAAGTGCTACGATCCAAACATAACTCTGACATTAAGAGATGCTGATGGTAAAAATATAGCCGAAAAGCAAGTATCTGTAGATACCACATCAGTACCGAAAGACTCAGGAATATTTGCTGGCAAAAAAGGAGCTGTATTGCTCTTTGTGCTTCTTATTGTTATCGCTCTTTTGGGAATCTTTATGAAAAAGAAGAAAATAGGAGTAGTGGGGGGCATATCAGTATTTTTAGCTTTAGCTTTTCTACCAAATATAAAGGCCGAGGCAGCTACTTATTGGATAGGATCTCAAAATGATATAAGAGTTATAGTTAATGTCTCTAATACTCAAAACCCTGGTAGCACTATATATAACCAAGGAGATACTATGACCATCGATGGTTATATGGACACTTCATCTAGCCTAACTAGAACTGTAAATCTTGGAGCTGTAACTGTTGGAAATAGTAGTTTCAATATTTTTCCATCGGGAGGTATACCACTAGGACCAAGTCAACCTTTTTACTCTGGTGATGTTGGAACTTTTACTGTTAATGTACCAACACAAAACGGTCAGCCTGTAGCAGGATCTTATGATGTAACATTTACCGCTGGCGTAGATGAGAGCCAAGATCCTATCTATGTGGTAGTGAGACCTGTACAAGTCCAAGGGCCAGGCTCTCTTTCTTGTACTACTGTAAATGCTGGAGGCAATCCTGTGCCAGGTACTTATCTTGAAGGTGCTGTAAAGACTGCTTACGAAGTAGACTTTTATAGTTCTATAGCAAACTACAACGCCGGCATAAAATACGATGTAACAGGGCAAAACTTAAGACTCAGAATAAATTATTATTCAAACACAGTTTACTTGGCGTGGTCAGGCACAGTCGGTGAAAGTATCCCGAATACAACAACTCTTACTTCTGCTCTCTCAGGGCAAAGCGCTTATGCTTATGGCTCTGCTAGCTCAGGTTTAATAACTGAGTATTATATACCGGGTCAATATGTACCGTCAGATTGTGAGTACACTTGGTGGGGACAACTTGCTGATCTTACCGTCCTAGATGGTTCAAATGAAGCTGTTCCATACCAACTCATCCCTCAGCCACCAACAGCTTCCATCGGTGGAACTTATGGAGTTTATACCGGAGAAACTTTTGATCTATCATGGTTCTCTACAAGCGCAAATTCTTGTACTGGAACAAACTTCGCAACGGGAGGAGATACTAGCGGAACACAAACAATAACAGTGAATGGAGATACTACTTATACTGTTAACTGTTCAAATACGGTCGATTCTGCGAGTGATTCTATAACTGTCTTTGACTTAGGCCCTAGACCAGAAGGGTGTAAAGATGGTCCGTGTCAAGAAGTTTAATATTTATCAATTTTGAGTTTATATATGAAAAAAATAATTTCTCTAATATTTACAAGTTTGGCACTTATAACAGTAGCCCCTTCGACAAGTTTTGCTGCGTGGACGTATTATACCCATACAGAAACTTATACAGTCGCTTCTAGTTCACCGACTGTGATAGGGGTAGAGCTGACCGCAACACCTTCTTCTATGACTCTTCCTTCTAACTCTACTACTTTGTCTTGGACAACTAGTGGTTCACCTGATTCTTGTGTTGCTAGCAACGCATGGTCAGGGGCAAAGAGTGCAAGTGGTGGCTCCGAAGCAATATCTTCTCTGGTAGCAGGTAGCTATCTCTTTGAAATAACATGTTCAAAAGCTGGTTCATCTGATGCTACAGACTCAGCATTGGTTGTTGTAAGTAGTGCTCCAACTCCGACAGGATCTCTTACTGCATCGAGTTGTACTATTGCATCTGGTGCAAGTTCTTGTACCAACACAGTTTCTTGGACAACAGCAGACTTAACAGCAAACCCTACTTCTATTACTCGAAATACTGGTTCACCTAGTTCGTTTACTCCAAGCCCGCTCTCTGGTGGTTCTCAGTCTACAACTCTGGGATATGGAAGTACTGAGTTTTATCTTTACCACAACAGCGTTCTTCTCGCACAAGCTACAGCGGTAGCTTCTTGTGCGGACGGATCATCTTGGACCGGGTCATCTTGTCAGGCCGTAGTAATCACTCCTTCGGTCTCTCTCTCTGTGGCACCAGCAAGTATCTTCAGTGGAGGATCGGCGACACTGTCTTGGACAAGTTCCAACGTTTCTTCTTGTACAGCTAGTGCAAGCCCACTGAGTTCTTCTTGGACAGGTAGTAGATCAACAAGTAGTTCATATCCTCATGAATCAACTGGCTCTCTGTATGCCAATACTACCTTTACTTTGTCATGTACCGGAGTAAATGGTAGCGCTATTGATTCAGAGACTGTTACAGTTTTGCCTGATACTGGCTCAGAGGTTGCTGCTGTGTTGACTGCAAATCCAGAAAGAATAGCTCTAGGTGAATCATCAACTCTTTCTTGGACATCTAACAATGCTACATCTTGTTCAGGTATCGGATTTTCAACAGGAGGAGCTCCTGCTGGTTCAACACCGGTTTCTCCAACAGTAAATACTACTTATACAGTTTCTTGTACTGATGGATCTAGTTCAGCATCTGATCAGGCTACAGTCTTTCTTCGAAGAAAGTTCTTGTTTATAGAATTTTAAACAAAAAACCGCACCACTATGGTGCGGTTTTTTGTTTTTGACCATGCTACAATAAAAGTGTATATGGTTATTGACGAAGAAAAACTTAAAAATCTTTTGATTGATACAAAAATAATATCAGTAGATGATATTACTAGTTTTGAAAAACAGAAAAAACAAAAAGGTGTAGCTCTTTCTGATTTTGTGCTTTCTCTAGGAAAAGTAAAAGAGCCAGAGTTGCGCAAGTTGCAAGCTTATGTTTTGGGTATACCTTATCTTAGTCTCGAAAAAGAAAAAATAGAAAGAGATGTTTTGCAGATGATACCTGAGCCTATCGCTCGTAAATACAACGTAGTTGCTTATAAAAAAAGAGGCAATGATCTAGAGATCTGTATGTTAGACATAGACAACCTCCCCGCTATTGATTTCGTAAAGAAAAAAACAGGCCTTCGCATACTTCCGAGACTAACTGACAGTGATTCTATAAAGAGCGTTTTGGTTCAATACAAAAAAAGCTTGCAAGCAGAGTTTGATTCGATAATTCAAAAAGAAGTAGGTAGCATTCAAAAAGTAGATGAAAATCTGTCAGCTGATGGTGACGAAACTACTGAGAAAGACTTGAAGCAAATGGCAGAAGATTTGCCAGTTGTGAAGATAGTGGACTCGCTCATTTCTCATGCAATATTGCAAAATACTTCTGATATACACATTGAGCCAGGAGAGGAGTCGCTGATAGTTCGTTATCGTATCGATGGAATACTCCATGATGCTATGACTTTACCAAAAGATGCGGCGCCTGCTATTACCGCTCGTATCAAAGTGCTCTCAAACCTCAAGCTTGATGAAAAACGACTTCCACAAGACGGAAGATTCAAAATAGTGCTTGATGACACACCGGTGTCATTTCGTGTCTCAACACTCCCGACGTATTTCGGTGAGAAAACAGTTATTCGTATACTTCGTGAATCTTCACACGGCTTTACTCTCGAGGGCTTAGGTTTTCACGGAGAGAGTTTGGAGAGAATCCATGAAGGAATGAAACAACACTCAGGTATCGTTTTGGCCTCAGGACCAACAGGTTCTGGAAAAACAACCACTTTGTATACTATGCTCGATATCTTGAATACTCCGAGTGTAAATATCTCAACAGTAGAGGATCCGATAGAATATCAAATGCCTCGTATCAATCAAACTCAAGTAAAAAGTGAGATTGGTATGACATTTGCCAACGGACTTCGCGCACTTTTGCGACAAGACCCAAATATCATCATGGTGGGAGAGATAAGAGACGGCGAAACAGCGTCTTTGGCAGTTAACGCTGCTCTAACTGGACACTTGGTGCTCTCAACTATCCACACCAACTCAGCAGCTGGTGCAATACCGAGACTTATAGATATGGGAGTAGAGCCTTTCCTTATCGTTTCAACAGCCAAGGTAATCGTGGCTCAACGTTTGGTACGTCGTCTAACTTCTACAAAAGAAAAGTACTTCCTCTCTGATGGAGAGCTCAAAGCACTATCTGATGTTGTGGACCTAGATCATGCTCGAGTATTTATAGAACAAGAAAACTTGATCAAGCCAGGAACTCCATGGAAAGAAATACCGTTTTATAAGCCTGTAAAAAGTGAAGAATCAGAAGATGGTTATAAGGGGCGTGTCGGTATTCACGAAGCACTCAAAGTCTCAGCAACTATCAAAGAAATAATTCTCCGTGGTGGCTCAGCAGACGAAGTAGAAGCTCAAGCCAAAAAAGAGGGGATGATGACGATGATCGAAGACGGTATTTTCCAGGCTATTCAGGGTAACACTACAATAGATGAAGTGTTACGTGTGGTGAGTGAGTAATCAACTTGTAAAAAATTTGGT
>JAOAUE010000024.1:0-1184 GCA_030157745.1 Minisyncoccota bacterium | reverse complement strand
ATGAAATTTTCTTACAAAGGAAGAAATAAAGAAGGCGCTATAACAACAGGTGTTGTTGAGGGTCGAGATAGAGTAGAGGCTATAAATACTATTCGTAACCTTGGCGTTGTTCCGCTTTTTGTTAACCAAGCCTCTAGCGGTTTCTTTGCAAAGATAGGTTCTATCTCTATAGGCGGTGGCAAGGTCAAACTTAGCGAAAAAATTCTATTTACAAAAAACCTATCCGGAATGTTAAAAGCAGGACTACCACTTAGTAGAGCTCTATCAGTTCTATCTCGTCAAACAAAAAACAAATTTTTACAAAAGGTGATTCAGACACTCTCTGAAACTATCGATCGCGGAGGTACATTTTCTGATGGTTTAGCAAAATATCCCAAAGTTTTCTCAGCACTTTTTGTTTCGATGGTTAAAGCAGGAGAGGAGTCCGGAGGACTACCTACTACTCTGACAGAGATAGGTATAAACCTAGAGAAAAGCTATGCTCTAAACAAAAAAGTTAAGAGCGCGATGATGTACCCAAGCATTATCTTGGCAGCTATTTTTATAATTGGAATACTGATGTTTATTTATGTTGTTCCAACTTTGACCAAGACCTTCAAAGAGCTTGGAACAGAGCTTCCAGGTTCTACAAAGTTTGTTATAGGGCTAAGTGACCTAATCTCAAATCACTTACTCTTGTTGATCGCCGGTATTATATTTATCGTTTTTATTGTCATAATGATTTTAAAAATACCAAGAACCAAGAGAGGGATAGACTGGTTGGTCGTCAGACTTCCAGTTGTTGGGACTATAATAAAAGAAATGAACGCAGCTCGAACAACCAGAACAATGAGCTCACTACTTTCTTCAGGAGTAAATATCGGTAGAGCTATAACTATAACCAAAGAAGTTCTACAAAATTTTTATTACAAAAAAGTCATGGATGATATATCCGCAACTGTTGAAAAAGGCGGAACAATGTCTAGTATTTTTAAAGAAAATACCAAGATTTATCCAATCATGGTTGGAGAAATGATAGAGGTGGGTGAAGAAACAGGTAAACTCGGTAGCATGCTTCTAGACGTGGCTACATTTTATGAAGCAGAAGTAGATAGCAAGACCAAAGACCTCTCTACTATCATCGAGCCAGTTCTTATGATATTTATTGGTGTGGCGGTTGGATTTTTCGCAGTATCAATGCTCTC
>JAOAUE010000023.1:5326-14912 GCA_030157745.1 Minisyncoccota bacterium | reverse complement strand
TTATGATCCGTCAAGATTTCGACAAACTTAAATTTCCAGACACACCAGGTGTGTATTTTTGGCTTGGCTCGCCGAAGCAAGGCGGAGGCGGCCGTGACGAAAGAGAAATTCTCTATATCGGCAAAGCAACAAGCCTACGCGATCGCGTAAGAAGTTATTTTTCTCCGGATGTTATTAAAACTCGTGGTCCACATATCGTAGATATGGTCTTTCGCTCTAGCACTGTTAAATATCAAGAAACCATGAACGCTCTGGAGGCTTTGATATTAGAGGCCAACCTAATCAAAAAACACAAACCTTATTACAACACCAAAGAAAAAGATGACAAAAGCTTCAATTGTGTAGCGATTACAAAAGAAGCATTTCCAAAGGTTATTTTAGTCCGCCAAAAAGATATAGATACAAAAAACAAAACAGTCAAAGTTTTACGTAACCCGAAAGCTATAGCTTATGACACAATCTTTGGTCCATACCCGAAAGGCTCTTCGATAAAAGAAGCTCTTAGGATTTTGCGTAGAATCTTTCCTTTTAGAGATATAACGTCAGAGAAAAAAGATAACGCTGTTTTTTATCGACAAATAGGCCTCTCACCAGATACCCATTCGGCTAGTTCGGCAGGCTCACTACAAGAGGGCTCAGGGCAAGCTAAAAAGGAAGCGCAAGCGTCATACAAAAAAACAATCTCTAGACTCAAAATGATTTTTGAAGGCAAATATCAAAAGCTTTTGAAAGACTTGAAAAAAGAAATGTTTGTTTGTGCCAAAAAAGAACAGTTCGAACTTGCAAATGAAATCAAACAAAAGGTTTTTGCTCTTGAACATATCCAAGACATCTCTCTCATCAAACGAGATCTCTCTACCGGAAATTCGGGTAATGATTTTCGAATAGAGGCATACGACGTGGCTCATATTTCTGGAAAGCAAATGGTAGGCGTGATGACTGTCGTTACAAATGCTATTGCTGACAAAAACGAATATAGAAAGTTTGTTATCAAGGGTTTTGACAAGGCCAACGATGCTGGAGCTCTGAAAGAAGTTCTCACCAGACGCTTTGCTCATCCAGAGTGGGCTATGCCGAGCGCTATCGTGGTAGATGGCAACATCATCCAAACAAATGTGGCACAAGAAGTGCTTGCAAGCTTAAAGCTCAAGATTCCCATCATTGCTGTAACAAAGGACGAAAGACACCGCCCAAAGGCTATAACAGGCTCCAAAGAGCTTGTAGAGGCTCGTAAATACGATATATTGCTAGCCAACAGTGAGGCTCACAGGTTTGCCGTATCTTTCCATAAACAAAGACGCCAAAAAGCCTTTAAATAAACACATTTATTTACTCAAACTCTTTTGTGTTGTAAAATTGTAAGTATGAACACATCTAAAAAAGTTTGGGTAATTTTTGTTTTAGTCGCTATTATTTTAGTAGTAGGGTTTTTAACTTCAGTCTTAATTACTAGAAAAATAGATCGCTCACAAAGAGCTCAGCTTTTGGTAGATGCCAAGCAAGCGGCACTACTAGTCCCAACTTCTACCATATCAACTTTGTCTGCTGATTCTTCCGACGTAGGCAATCCTCTTTATGCGGAAATGAAAGAAAGACTCATGATGTTTCGGGCTTACAATCCTGAGAATCGTTTTGTTTATGTTCTTGGCTACAAACCAGAAATCAAAAAGCAGTTTTTCTATGTAGATTCAGAGCCTACAACTTCTAGTGATTATTCATCCCCAGGATCTTTATTCCCTGATACTAGAGATCAGGATATAGAAAACTATCTAAAAGGAGAGGCTTATACGGATGGTCCATACAAGGATAGTTGGGGAGAATGGGTCTCTGGCTATGCACCAATCAAAGATAGTAGTGGGGAAATGGTAGCTCTTTTGGGTATAGATACAGCAACAAGTATTTGGCATCAACAAATAGGCTTTGTTCGGACAGTTATCGCCCTTATCTCTATTCTCCTTTCTGTTGTTGTTGGGTTTGTAGTTTGGCTGTTAAGGAGTAAGCAAAGCTCAATAGAAAATCTAACAAAAGAAAATCAAAATCTATACCACAAAGAAACCAAGCTTAAAGAAATACAAGATCTTGCTCATCTAGGTAAGATATCAGTTTATTTTCCAGATGAAACTTTTGTGTTCGAAGGAACTGTAGCCAAAACCTTAAATATTTTAGAAGGTGAAAGGCTAAAAAAAGAATCATTAGAAGCTTTTATAAAAGATTCTGATAAAGACAAGGTCTCAGACTTTCTTAGTTCTATAAAGACCTCAGGCAATATGTATGAATGGGTAGATATTGCTCTCGGTACCAAAGAGCAAGGCTATAGGAATTTTCATATCTATGGAAATGTCTCTCGTGATGAGATGCTGGCGCCAAAGAAATTCTCTGGTATTATCCAAGATATTACTGATATAAATAGATAAGTATGGCAATAGAAAAAATGTATCTTTATGGAAAACACGCCCTCGTAGAGGCTCTTTTGGCTCGACCGGAAGTTGTCCAAAAAGTTTTCTTATCGAAAGAAATGGAGGAAGACACTGAGCTTGCTTCGCTTCTTAAAAAATCAGGTGTTTCTATAAGTAGCATGAAATCCGAGGTCAAAAAAGACGTCGGCTCTGATGCTGTCCACCAAGGAGTGATAGCTGTCATCAACTCTGAAAAACTTTACTCTAGTATGGATGATGCTATCAAAGAATCTTCTCAAAAACAAAATCCTTGCATAGTGCTTCTCGACGAGCTCCACGATCCGCACAATGTTGGGGCTATTATTCGTTCAGCAGTTGCTTTTGGTGCTAGTGCTATACTCATGCCCAAACACAATCAGTCTCCGGTTACAGCAGTTGTGATAAAAACTTCCGCAGGCATGGTCTTCCGAATACCTATTGTTCTTATTGGCAACGTCAATCAAACGATAAGAGACCTCAAAGAAAAAGGTTATTGGTCTTATGGTCTTGTTATGAATGGATCTACTAAACTCTCTGATGCCAAGTTCGATAGCCCAACTCTTATTATTGTAGGGAATGAATCAGTGGGGATAAGAGAAAAAACATTAGAGCTTTGCGATATCCCGTTATCTATCCCAATGGATCCTCGTTGTGAGTCTCTAAATGCTGCTACAGCAACTTCAATAGTCTTGTATGAGTATAGTCGCGCCAATCTTTAGTTCTTGTGAACAAAAATTCTGGTATAATATAAACAATGCAAAATGATGGTGAGCGAATAACATATTTCGGCGAAACAAATTTTCGTAACCAACAAACTCGCTTTGGTATCAAAAGCCGAGATCGGACACGTCACATGTATGTGGTAGGAAAATCAGGTGTAGGTAAGTCTACTCTTTTAGAGAACATGGCTATCCAAGATATCCAAAATGGTGAAGGTGTTGCAGTTCTTGATCCTCACGGAAGTTTTGCCGAGAAAATGCTCGATTATATTCCGGAGCATCGCATAAAAGATGTGATATATTTTGCACCTTTCGATACAGAACACCCTTTGTCCTTTAATGTTTTGGAAGATGTCGGCCCAGACAAAAGACACTTGGTAGTTTCTGGTCTAATGAGTACTTTCAAGAAGATTTGGGTAGATGCATGGAGTGCTCGTATGGAATATATTTTATCCAACACACTTTTGGCGCTTCTTGAGTACCCTGGTTCTACACTTCTTGGTGTAAATAGAATGCTCTCGGACAAAGATTTTCGCAAGAAAGTGGTAGACAACATTAGTGATGCGGCGGTAAAGGCCTTTTGGACAGAAGAGTTTGCAAAATACACAGAGCGTATGGCCGCTGAAGCAGTGCCTGCAATCCAAAACAAAATCGGTCAATTGACAGCAAATCCGCTGATTAGAAATATTATAGGTCAGCCAAAATCCAGCTTCGACGTTCGCCAAATAATGGACGAAAAAAAGATACTGATCATAAACCTTTCAAAGGGTCGTATAGGAGAACAAAATACAAGTCTTTTGGGTTCAATGATAATCACTAAGATTTATTTGGCAGCCATGAGCCGGGCAAATGTTTCTCACTCTCGTATGGCCGAGCTCCCATCGTTTTATTTTTATGTTGATGAATTTCAATCATTTGCCAACGAAACCTTCGCGGATATTTTGTCTGAGGCTCGTAAATACAAACTAGCTCTTATTATTGCGCACCAATACATAGCCCAAATGGAAGAGCCTGTGAGGGATGCTGTTTTTGGTAACGTGGGTACAAGTATTTCCTTTAGAGTTGGACCTCTTGATGCTGAGATCTTGGAGAAAGTTTACGCACCACAGTTTACTGCAACTGATCTGATAAATTTAGGTATGGCACAGATCTATTTGTCACTCATGATAAACGATATCGGTTCTCAGCCTTTTTCTGCCAAAACCTTAGCTCCGATACCTAGGCCTGCTATTAACTACCGCAATGATGTAATCGAATGGTCTCGAGAGCACTTTGCTCTTTCAAGAGAAAAAGTAGAGCAAAATATAAAAGAATGGTTTGCTGCTGGGACTGAAACGTCTTCTAGTTTTGAAAAACCTGTTTACGAGAAAAAGCCTTATGTTCCAAGCAATACCAACAAAGAATCCTTTGTCCCAAGTATTAAACCAAAACCTTCCTATCAAAATACAAACAACACTACACCGAGAGCTCCTTCTGAAAATAAACCTTATACACCAAAGGTTCATACACCATTTAAAAAAGTATTTGAAAATATACCTCAGAAAGACACAGCCCAGCAGGACCCTACTATCAAGCCAAGTGCAGAACTCTCCTCGCTACTTGATTCATTGGATACAAATTCTCAAAAGCCAAAGACTTTCTCTGTTCCTACAAAATCTTTTGCTGAAGATAAGCCTCTCTCAGAAACTATCCCACCAGTAAAGATTGCAGAGAGAGGACCCAAGGAAGCTAGTCGCAATCTTTTGAAAGAAGCCTTAATGAAAGCAAATTTCTCGACAGAAGATAAAAAGATAGAACAAAAAGAAGCCCCTACAAAATTAGAAATAAAAGATAGTGACAAGTCAGGGGAGATTTCTCATCAAGAACTGCAAAAGATATTAGAATAACTTTATTTTTTATGATTCGTAACTTGGCGATAACCATCGTTATAGTTCTTATAAAAACAAGCACTTGCTATGCTGATATTTTGGTCACGGAGATAAACTGGATGGGAAGTAGTGAGAGTCAATTTGCTGAATGGGTAGAATTTTATAATACAGGGGATCAGGATATAAATATGGCGGGATGGAAGCTTTATGAAGCAGGTGGAGACACTTTGGTTTTTACTTTTACAAAAACCATACCCTCAAAAGGATATTTGCTTCTTGAGCGCTCAACAACTAGTTCACCAGACCCTATTTCTGGAGTAAGTGACGAGTCAGGGTCTTTTGGAGGTAGCGGTCTTTCAAACAGCGGTGAATACTTGGTCCTCAAAGACTCTAGTAATACAATAATTCAAAATCTAGATTTTTCTGGAGGTTGGCCGGCAGGAGACAGTGATACAAAAAAGACCATGCAGTGGGATGGGACAAAATGGATAACCGCAGTGGCTACACCAAAAGCAGGTCTTACGATAACACCTGTAGTTATCGATGAGGATCCGGCTGTTATTCCAGGTGGTACGTCTTGGGTTCCAGAAAAATTTGAACCAAAGATTATTCTCAGTGTGCCAAAAACTATATACGCAGATGTGCTCTATGATTATGAAGCAAAGACTTACCTTGATTATGGCCTTGCTTACAACGGAATTTTCCTTTGGAATATGGGTGATGGAACTACTTATAAAAGCCAAAACCCTCAGATAGTTAGTCACAGTTACAAATATCCTGGCACATACATAGTATCTTTTGGTTATTATAATAATCCTTATGAAAAAAAGCCGATACTTTTTGCTAAAGAAAAGAGAGTGGTAGTACCTTCCAAAGTTTCTTTGAAGGTAGTTTCAGAAAAAGGTTTTGAGATTTCGAACAATACAGAAGAGGATTTTGATTTATCAGATTGGCTTATTAAACTCGCTGACGGTAGTACTCTTGCTATACCAAGCCTTTCTTTGGTTGCTTCCAAATCTAGTATTACTATACCTTTTTCTTCCTTTGGGATTAGTTCTTATTCTGGCCAAGCTACGCTCATGACTCCGCAGTGGGTAGAGGTCAATTCTTCTGAAAAAGAAAAAGTCGTTTCGCCTCCTTTAAAAACCAATAGTTATTATTATGATAAAACACCAAGTGTTTTAGGGGTAAATACTACCCAAGAGCAAGAATCTTTTGCTTTAGAAGCAAAAGATCTTCAAGATAATAAAACCGGTCAAAACAAAAGCTACACCAAAATCATATTTTTCAGTGTAGCCTTAGTTTTGGTTATTATTTTGTTTATTGTTCTGGAGAAGAGGTTTGGTCTGGAGAAGGAAGAATAGGGTTTTCAGGGTCTTCGCTAACAACGTTTGTTACATCTTCTAGTTCTTTTGATATTTTCTCTAGTTCTTTAGAGACGATCTCGTTTTCTTGATTTGAAACTTTCTCTAGTGTTTCGTCTACAGCTTTGAAGGCGTCTTCATTTTTTTCGTCTCCTTCAACAGCGTATTTTTTGAGTTCCTCTTTTTGATTTTTTAGGCTTTCCTCGAGATCAGCTGTTATTTGTAGCGCTTCGGTTGTGTCAGTTTTTGAAAGTTCCTCTGAGAGGCTTTCTATGTGAGTGTTTAGAGCTCTTTGAGCTGTTTCTTGTTTAGCTTTGGTCAGAGTCTTTGTCGCCGCCAAGGTTTTTATTTCTCCTAGTCTATTGTCTATTCTAGATTTTTGCCAAGAGATTTTGTCGCTTGGGTTTTTTATGAAAGCACCTTTTACCTCTTCATTAACATTAATCTTAAAAGAGTAGAGAGCGTCTCCTGGGAGAGAGTTGTCGGCTACTACAGAAACACTACCGCCAACAAAAATTATAAAAATAAATGTAGATAGTCCGATACGTAAGCCGTGTTGTATTCCTGTATAAAATATTGAAACACGAGGTTTAGACTCCAGAGTCTGTATACCTCTAGCAACCGAAGCGCGCAAAATAGACCTCTCTTTTTCAGTTAGAGAGATACTCTTTAGCATCTTTAGTTGTTCTAATTTTTTATCAATCATAATGTGTTTCGCTATAAAGGGTTTTGAGTTTTTGGATGATTCTATGAATTCTCACGGTCATTGCATTGGTTGTTTTACCAAAGAGCTTTGCTATCTCTTCTATGGGTTTTTCTTCGGTATAACGCAGAAAGATTATTTGTTTACTTTCTTCATCGAGCTCTTCGAGAAGACCTTGAACCATTTTTATGTCATCATTTCTCAAAATTTCTTCTGAGTGATTATTTGTCTCTGGTTCAAAACCAACATCCAGAAGATCTTCCAAAGACGAGCTTTTGCTCTTCTTGTAGTAGTCGATGACTGCGTTTTTGGCTATTCGATAGACAAATGCTTGTTCATGCTCTATTTCGCCACCCTTAGCTAAATGACCCCAAAGTCTTACAAAAGTGTCTTGGGTTATATCCAAGGCTGTTTGTCTAGAGGTTACCCGAAAAAATACAAAGCGAAATATCGCGTCTTGGTATTCTTCAAAAAGCTTGTGAAATAAGGCTTGTTTTTGGTTTTCTGAATTCATAGAACCATTTAATCTTAGTGACGACAAAATGCCACAAATATTACAGTATTATAGCCTAAAATGACGATTTTGGGCAGATCTGGTATAATCTATTTATTATGGACAAAAATTCTCCCAAAAAGGTGGTTATTATAGGAGGAGGTTTTGGGGGGATTGCGGTAGCAAAAAAACTTTCTAAACTTAAAGATATTGAAATAACTCTCATCACCAAAAGCCCTCTTTTTGAGTATTATCCTGCTTTGTATAAACTCGTTACAGGAGCTTTGGCTATAGAGGTCTGTGTACCCTATAACAAGATTTTTAAAGCCTCTGACAACATAACTGTTCTTGAGGGTTTCTATGAATCTTACGACAAGAACTCAAAAATAGTCACGCTTTTGGACGGGCGGACATTTGCTTATGATTATCTAGTTTTGGCCATGGGAAGCCAGACAAATTATTTTGGTATTGAGGGGATAGAAGAGTTTGCTTTTGCCTTCAAGTCTTCATTTGAAGCCCTGAGGCTCAAACAGCACTTTTTGGATTTATTACGAGCCTCGCAAGATATCTCCAAGGATGATTTGGTCGAAAGATTCCACGTCACTGTTGTTGGTGGTGGTCCATCAGGAGTAGAGCTTGCGGGAGACATTACTACATACTTACGCAAAATGACCAAAAGATATCATATTAGCCCGAGTTTTGTCACTATTGATTTGATAGAGTCAAATGCAAGAGTTTTGGCAATGTTACCGGAGAGTGTATCAAAAAAGTCTGAAGCTAGACTTAGAAAATTGAAGGTAAATATTTACACCAACAGAACTTTGCAGGCACAAGACTTGGATAGCGTTACAGCTAGTGGTATGACTATAAAATCAGGAACTGTTATTTGGACAGCGGGAACAAAGATCAATGATTCATTCTCTTCATTACCACTTGATGTTAAAAAGAAAGTATCAGTCAAAGAAGACCTTTCTCTCCCAGAGGACGAAAATGTTTTTGTTGTTGGTGATGGCGCTGGTGCTCCAGGGTCAGGTCTAGCCCAAGGAGCAATGGCTCATGGTAAATATGTTGCCAGTGTCATAGCTTTAAAATTAAAAAACAAAAAACCCTCACCTTTTAAATTAAAGCCTACAGGGTATATCGTTCCTATAGGTCATAACTGGGCTGTTTTGAGTTACAAAAAAATCACTGTTTCGGGCTTTATCCCTTGGGTCATGAGAAGTTTTGTAGACTTTAAATATTTTACTAGTATCGTACCTTTTTCTTATGTTTTAGAGGTGTTTAGACAAGGTAAAAAATATAGAAAAGGAAAATGCTAAAAACAGATTGGGACAATATATCAGTTTGGTACGAAGGCTATCTACAAGGAGAGGATACTTATCAGACCAAAGTCATAGCTCCAAACCTTCTGCGAATGCTTGAAGTAAAAAAAGGTGAAAGCGTTCTTGATCTTGCTTGTGGCGAAGGTTTCTTTTCTCGGCTAGTTGCTGACAGCGGGGCAGTAGTTACAGGAGCAGATTTATCAAAGGAACTTATTTCAAAAGCGCAAAGTAAGTCAAAGGATATAACCTTTTTGGTTTCTCCAGCTCACGATACAAAAATCAAAAAAGAAACATTTGATAAAATCTTTACTGTTTTGGCATTTGAAAATATAAAAAATATAGACGAAGTCGTCTCTGAAATAAAAAGAGTTTTGAAAGTTGGTGGGCAATTTTTCTTGGTTATGCTTCATCCGGCTTTTCGTATTCCCCAACATAGTGATTGGGGTTTTGATAACAAAAAACTTTTGCAATACAGAAGGGTAGATAAATATCTTTCAGAAATAAAGATAGATATAAAACTCAACCCTCATAAAGGTAATGGCAAAATATCGTCTATAACATTTCATCGACCGCTACAATGGTATATGAAGCTTTTCAAAAAGCATGGTTTTGCCCTGATAGGATTAGAAGAATGGATTTCTCACAAAAAAAGCCAAAATGGACCTAGGGCAAAAGCTGAAGA
>JAOAUE010000023.1:0-5226 GCA_030157745.1 Minisyncoccota bacterium | reverse complement strand
TTAATCAATGTTTCTCTCATACTCCCATTATATAAAGCGGCGGCGGGGTGATAGAGAGGCAAAAAGTGTTTTGTATTTATCCCAGGGATATTTTTGGTAATTAATTTTCCGTGCGCTTCAGATATCTTTAATTCAGGGAAAAAGTGATTCATGGAGTGTCGACCAAGGAAAACTATAAGCTTTGGTGCTATGGCGTTTAATTCCTCATGGAGCCAATCTTTGCAAGATTCTTTTTCTTCCGGCAATGGGTCACGATTGTTCGGTGGACGGTACTTAACTATGTTTGTTATATAAATATCACCACGAGACATTTTTATACTCTCGAGCATCTCCGCGAGAAACTTGCCAGCAGAGCCAACAAAAGGTACTCCGGTCTCGTCTTCCTTTTTACCTGGAGCTTCACCTATAAAGACTATTTCTGATTTTGGATTTCCATCACCAAAGACTGCTCTAGAGGCGCTGTGACGAAGCTCACACTTACAAGAATCTTGCCAGTAAAGATTTATATCTTGGAGATTCATTTAGTCATTATATATTGGTAGTACAAAATATAAAAAGTGCTTATTTCTTCGGTCCTCGGATCTCCCAGCAAAGGCTGGGCCAGACCTCAAAAATAAACACTTTTTATATTTTTATACGCTATTTAAAACAGAGAAAGTGATAATTTTCTCAGTCCTCGGGTCGCTATGCTCAACCAGACATTCGAAAATCATCACTTTCTCTGTTTTTGTAGGTATGCTAAGATGTTTCCATGTTTGGATTAAAAAAGATGCTAACCAACAAGCTGTTGGAGCGACAATTAAAGAGCCTACCAGAAGCCCAAAGACAAATGATCATGGAGGCTGTAAATGCCAACCCAGAATTTTTTGAAAAAATGGCAAAGGAAATAGAGGCTGAGAAAAAAGCTGGCAAAAGTGAAATGGCCGCTTCTATGGAAGTTATGCGCAAGCACCAAGGTGAACTACAAAAGTTAATGATGGGGAAGTAATATGAGTTTATCTATCGGTATCGTCGGACTACCAAATGTCGGCAAATCTACACTTTTTAACGCACTAACCAAAAAAGGGGTTCCAGCAGAGAACTACCCTTTTTGCACTATTGATCCTTCTGTTGGTATCGTTCCTGTACCAGATGAGAGGCTTTATAAGCTTGCCGAATTTTCAAAAACTCAAAGCACCATCCCAGCTGTCATAGAGTTTGTTGATATTGCAGGTCTTGTGGCAGGAGCTAGTAAGGGTGAAGGCTTGGGGAATAAATTTCTCGCAAATATCCGCGAGACTGACGCCATACTTCACATGGTGCGGGTATTTGAAGACAAGGACGTGATACATGTCGCCAACAAAGTAGACCCTCTTTTTGATATCAGCGTTATCAACATGGAGCTTATACTCGCTGATCTAGAGACTGTTAACAAGCGCCTTGAAACCAATGCCAAAGACGCCAAGCGCGGTGTAAAGGAAGCGATAGTTTTGCACGAAGCACTAGAGAAGATAAAGACTGCACTAGAGAATGAAGTTATGGCCTCTAGTGTTGCTCTCGAAGATCCTGAAAAGCCACTAGTAGCTCAGCTCAACCTTTTGACAATGAAGCCTATGCTTTATGCGCTCAACACTTCTTCTGCAACTGAAAACAAAGTCAAAGAAGTCGTTAATGAACTCCCTGGCCCATATGTAGAGATAGATCCAGTTTTTGAGACAGGATTTGATGATATGATCAGGGCTTGTTACAAACTTTTGAATCTTGAGACTTATTTTACAACTGGAGAAAAAGAAACTCGCGCTTGGACTATCAAGGTAGGTAGCACTGCTCCTATAGCCGGAACTGCTATACACACTGATTTCAAAGACAAATTCATCCGCGCCGAAGTTGTCTTTTGGAAAGATTTGCTCGATGCTGGAAGCTACGCCGAAGCTCGCGCCAAAGGTTTGGTTCGTATAGAAGGGAAGGAATACGTAGTGCGTGACGGAGACGTTATCGAATTCAGAATATAGTCGCAACATAAAAGGAGATGCCTGCCCCGTTGGAAGCGATTAGCTTTCCTGCGGGGTAATAGAATTTAGAATCTAAAAATAAAAAAACCCTGATTATAAAAATCAGGATTTGAGTTATTTGTTATGAGCTAAAGATAGCTTTGAACCGCTTTGCTTCACCTATATGGCCTGCCATAATATCGATTTTCTCAGCGCCCCATCTTATAGTAACTGTTTTACCAGAGATTGCAGTCTTGATAGCCTCTTTAAACCAAGTGTCGAGAAAGAAGATTTTGTGTTTTTCTTTTTCCCAATAGACAACCACCAGATCAGCTTCATTAGAAAATATAGTTGTCCCAGATCTCCTTTCTTTTAGGCGGGCAATTTCATCAAAATTCTTCAGCATTATTTCTACCGGCTCGTCTATATGTGAAAGCTTTCCTTGTATAAATGTTCCAGTTAATAGATCATTTATTTCGCTATACTCAAGGTAAAAGGAGTAGTCTTTGTCAAAATGCGCTATCATAGTTTTTTGTTTTACATTACTAGTAAAACTTGATAAAAACAACTACTTGACTTTTTGTTCAAAAGGTGCTATACTTATAGCAAATAAAACCTGTTTTTATGAAAAAAGTAAGTTTTTTCACTGGGTTTGTAATCTTTCTTTTAGGCTCAATTTACTGCTCATACTGTTTCGTTGTCGGGAGATTACCTCTTGGTGCCCAGCCTGACAAGTACGCAGATACATCAGGAGCATCTTTTGCTTCAGGTGTATACGCTATCTCTTGTATTATTATCAGCTATTTATTTTTTAGATTAGCTGTGAAATCAAGACAACGAACATAAAATAAAAATCCCCGTCACAAGTTGGCGGGGATTATTATTTTTACTTTTTCAACTGTTCTATTTCTTTTTGCAATTGAGTAAGGATAGTTTGGATAGCAGTGATAGCTTGAGCTTCTTTTTGTTCTATCTTTTGATCCTCAGTGCTGTCTTCCTCGATCTCTTCGATGTCTTCTTGAATCTCATCCACGTCTTCTTGGATTTCGTCCACGTCCTTTTGAATCTCATCCACGTCTTCTTGGATGTCCTCGACGTCTTCTTGAATGATTTCAATATCTTTGGTGTTTTTGTTAACCGACATTTGGATAAATATCGCCAGATATATAGCTTCCAAAGAAACTGCAGTTGTTAACACTAGTAAAACTCGCTCTAGTGAAATTCCAAAAAAGGGAAGCGTAAAAGCTCCTAAAAACAAAATACTATGCACGATAAGAGAGGTAGTAGAACCTATCCAACGAGTTGCTTTGTCAGCACTTTTCTCAAGTTTTATTTTGTTGCGGTTAAATTGCTCCTTCATGCCTTTGTTGTACCATAAAAAATATATTTTAAGCAAGAAAAAACTCCATAAAGATTTTTATTTAAATAAAAATCTTTATGGAGTGTTGTTGCCACTAGGTAAATTTTTGTTTCAATTTTTGAAACGCAGGGTTGTCGCCCAGGGTAGGTCTTTGAACTTTGGAGTTAATAATTGCTACTCCGTAGTTTTGACCGGTACTCTTCCTTCTTTTGAACTCTTCGGTAGTAGGAATATTATGCTTTCTTCTCCAGCTGTAACTGAAACCATGATAGGGGTCAGCTATAACTTTTTCTGCAAGCACAACAGCTTTTGCCATTTGAGTTGCAGTTAATGAAACTTCCTGCAATTTCCATTCCCGACGCATACGCCAGAATTCTCTGCGATCAAGAATTTCATTTGGCTTTTTTTCAGTTAGGGTCCATGTTCTGTGATTCATCTCTCCGTCAGTAAAAAAACAAACATCACTTCCATTAGGAAGAACTACTTTTACGCAGTAACCGTTTTTTGTTACGAGCATGGAGGCTGATTTGATTTCCATAAAATGAACTTGGTTTTAGGTTAAGAAAAATACAATTCTCGGAGCAGGGAACCAAGCGCTGTATTTTTCTTAACCTTTTTTATATTATAGCACTTTATAGGCTTAAAGTCAAGTTAGTGTAACTTGCTCAAAATAGGCTTTGATGATATAGTTTCCGGACATATGGCACAAGACAACCTAGTAAAATTGGTAAACAAAGAGACAGGTGAGACTTATTGGTCTACCAAAAACCGCAAGAAACTAGCGGGTATTAAGCTTGAATTCAAAAAGTATTCTCGCAAGCTTCGCAAGGTAGTAACTTTCAAAGAATCAAAGAAATAATAAAAACCCTCAGTAAATGAGGGTTTTTATTATTTCTTTTTGTGGCGGGCGATGTAGGAATCGGACCCACACCAAAGGTTTTGGAGACCTTCGTTCTACCACTAAACTAATCGCCCAACAGTCCATACTATAACAAAAAAGATCAATTTGAGCTATTTCGCATATTTTTTAAACCAAGTTCTTTGACGCTTGGCGTATTGCCAAATAGCTTTTTCTAGACCTTCTAGCATTTCTTGTTTTGTAAGCTTCTTCTGAAGATAGAGAGCCATATATCTATATTCAAGCCCCAGGGCTTCAAGCTTCTTCCAGCTCACCCCTTGCGCATGCAATTTCTTTACTTCCGCAACTATACCCCTTATTCGCGCGAATAGGCGAATACGAATCCTTTGTTTCAGTACTTCGTCAGGGAAGTCTAGATATATCCAATCCACATCGTATTTACTTTTCCTACTGCTTGGATACCGAAGAGGTACTTTGCCTAGCGCTGTTGCTATTTCGATAGCTCGTATGATCCGTGTATTGTTATGTTTGTCGATAGTCAAAGCTCTTTGTGGGTCTAACTTTTGCAATACTTTAAAATTTGCTATAGCAGAAAAAAGAGAATACTTTTTTCTCAAGGCTTTGTTTGGTGGTACTTCTGGAAAAGTTTGATCATAAATCACAGCATCGATATAAAATCCTGTCCCACCACAGAGGATAGGTGTTTTGCCACGAGATAAAATATCTTTTATCGCTTTGTCAGCTAGTTTCTTATATTGAGTGACAGAAAATGTGCGCTTTGGACTAGCAACGTCGAGAAGGTGATGTGGAACACCTTTCATCTCACGTTTGGTAATTTTGCCACTACCAATGTCTAGCCCCTTATAAACTTGTCGTGAATCAGCAGAAATAATTTCGCCTAAAACTTCACTTTGTGAAGTTCGGCCGACCACGCTATTCGCGTGGTTTAGGCCCGCAAGCTCCTTTGCAAGATTTACCGCATAGTCACTTTTGCCTGTAGCAGTAGGACCGCAAATAACTATGATTTTAGGTTTTTT
>JAOAUE010000022.1 GCA_030157745.1 Minisyncoccota bacterium | reverse complement strand
ATAATACAAGTTTTTATGAATACTTGCAAGCTAGTCTATGACTTCGAGGTCTCGAAATGTTATCTCAAAGTATGAAAGTGTACGACGAGCTTCTGGCTGAGTGAGTACATAATCAGCACCATCGTGGGCTATACGGTTGCGTACTTTGTGAGCTTCCCAAGCTATTTGTACTGAAGGTAATTTTTCAGGGGTTATTTGTTTGAGTTTGTCTCCGAGGGTATCTCCATAAAAACCTTTTTGATCAAGTACTTTGTCTAGATAAATATCTGCCTCTATGATAGCTAGTCTCCAGTCACTAGGATTGTCCGATAAGAGCTTAGCTCTGATGCTATTCCAAGTTTCATTCACTTTTTGGCTAGAACTATCAACAAATCTATCTCCTGCAGTACTCTCGGCTTCTGTATTTGTTTTTACACCAACAACTGCTTTTGGTTTTTTGGGCTTATCTTCTTGTTTAAGTTCGTAGATTCTAACCAAACAGTACAAAATAATAGTGATGAGAATAATCACCAAGATTGTAGCAAAAGTTTTAAGACCTTGAAAAAACTCGCTTCCTGCATTTGGATCTGTAATATTGGAGCCAAACAAAAAATTAAAAAACTTATTGATAGCTCTATAAATAAGAAAGAATATATATTCTAGATTTAGAAAGACTGGGTTTGGGACTTGAGTTTCCATACTCTTATTATTGTAACCTACAATTTAAGAATTTGTTATATCCTCTACTTCTTTAGCCAAAGCAAAAAGTTTCTCTTCGGCAAATCTCGCTCCGATGAACTGCACTCCGAGCGGAAGACCTTCTGTGGTCTTGCCTGATGGGACAGAAATAGCTGGATGTTGAGCGATGTTGGCTGGAACAGTAAAAAGATCTGCCAAATACATCTGTACAGGGTCTCCTGACTTCTCACCTATTTTAAAAGCGGGAGTTGGGGTTGTCGGAGTAAAGATAGCATCATAATCCTTTAGAGTATTTTCCAGTTCTTCTCTTATGACGTTTCTTAGCGCCACAGCTTTGTTGTAGTAAGCATCATAATATCCATGAGATAACACATATGTACCGAGAAGAATTCTGCGTCGAACCTCTTTTCCAAAGAGCGCTCCACGAGTATCTCCATAAAGGTCTTGTTGAACCTTTGAGTCTCCTACTCTTTCACCATATCTGATACCATCGAGCCTTGCCAAGTTCGAAGAAACTTCAGCAGGCATAATGATGTAGTAAACAGCAAGTGCATCTCCAAAGTGCGGAAGATCTACCTCTTCAAAAGAAAATCCTTTGGAAGTCATCTCTGCTTTTACTTTTTCAAAGTTTTCAAGCACTTCTTTATCAATACCACCGTTATCAAATATTCCTTTTGGAATAGCTATTTTTTTCTTTAAGGTATTATCAGCGAGTCTATCTTGTTTTTTGACATTTGTAGCATCAAAGGAATCTTCGGCACAAATTGTGTCATAGATTATCTTTGTGTCCTCAACACTTTTTGCAATAGGCCCTATAACATCGAGCGAGCTTCCCATAGCGATAAGTCCGTGTCGAGAAACAGTGCCGTATGTAGGGAGAAGTCCTACTACCCCACAAAAAGCAGAAGGTTGTCTGATAGAGCCTCCAGTATCTGAGCCTAGAGAAAATACTACCAAGTCCTCTGCCACAGAAGCAGTTGATCCACCAGAAGATCCACCTGGTACGCGAGTATGATCATGTGGGTTTAGTGTTACTCCGTATGCTGAGTTTTCAGTACTAGAGCCCATAGCTCCATCATCCATGTTTGTGCGACCTATGATGATAGCACCTGCATCTTTGAGAGCTTTTATAACAGTAGAGTCATAAGCGGCCCTATGGTGATCAAGCATATGAGAGCATGCTCCAGCGATGTGTCCGGCAAACATTATGTTGTCTTTGATAGATAGTGGTATGCCAGTTAGTTTGGTTGCTTTACCGTTATCGAGCAAACTTTGTGCATACTCTACCTGAGCATCTATATCATCAAAAACTTCACGGAAAATATTTAACTTTTCATCTTTGGCTTTTGCTACATAAGAAGATACCAAATCCTTGATAGAAATTTCTTTGGAAATTATTTTTTTGTGTAGTTCTTCTATCATAATTATTCTCCTATTACTTTTGGTACTTGCACAAAACCATCTTTGTGTAACGGTGCTGCCTCAACCAAATCATAAGCGCTCTCTAGAGGCGCTACCTCATCTGCGCGAGCTACGTTTTTTTGCTCAAATTTTGTTTCGCCTTGATTTGGCAAAGATACTTTTTGTATAACATCGATAAATAGAACCATGTTGTTGATATCTTTTACCAAAGCTTCTTTTTCTTCTTCTGGGATAGAAAGTCTCGCCAAACGAGCCAAGTTGTCTATAGTTTTTGATTCGATCATGGCTATATGATAACAAAATTTCTATTTTATTTCATTATATTGACTTACGTAATAGAGCATGATTTAATTTAGTAAAATTAATATAAATGAAAAAGCATAAAAAGATACTTGTTATTTTATTAGTAATAGCAGTAATAGTTAGTACAATAGTTACAATAGCTAATTGGTTGGCTATTTATAATCAGAAAGAAAGTTTTATTTCGTGGTTAAAAATAGCAAAACTATTAAGCGGAGTCTTATTGTTATCAATATTTAACATAGCCTACTACACTGTTAAACGTCTTTTAAAAAAAGAAGGATATATGTACTTTGAATTTGCATTAACGGCAACACTTCTTTCTTTTGGCTTTGTTTTATTTTTTTCTTTATCTTTTATATAAATGTACTTACTAAGTAAAACTCTAATAAGTTACATGGCTAGGCAAGATCTAGCCATTTTTTTATTTCCCTATTTTTAGAAATTCTGCTTCAGCCAAAACTTTTACTTTCAACTTTTCTGCCTCTGCAAGTTTTGAGCCGGCATTCTCACCTGCTAGTACAAAATCAGTCTTTGCTGAAACACTACTTGCTACCTTACCGCCATTATTTTGAATAATTTTCTTGGCTTCTTCTCTAGATAGAGTCTCTAGTGTACCAGTGAGTACGAAGGTCTTACCTTCGAAAGCTCCGCCTTTTTTTATTTGGATGGAAACTGGCTTAACACCTCTATCAAAGAGCTTTTTTATAAAGTGATTTCCAAACTTACTTTTTGTGTAACTCGCGATACTCTCTACTACTGCCGGACCGATATTTTCTATACTGTCCAAATCTTCTTTGGAAGAATTCCAAAACTTTTCAAAAGTTTTGAAGTGTAGCGCCAAGTCTCGAGCGGTCTGTTCCCCCACATGGAGTATTCCTAAACTACCGATGAACTTATCAAGTGGTGGGTTTTTCTTGGACTGTATTTCTCTGATTATATTTTCAGCACTTTTTGCTCCGAAACGTTCAAGTCCTGCCAAGTCAGGCTCTTCCAAAGAGAAAAGGTCAGAAGCGTCTGTGATTAGTCCCTCTTCTTGAAGGCGCTCTACTATCTTTGGTCCCACCTCATATATCTCTAGCACTCTAACAAAATGAATAAGGTTTTTGGTTTGCTTGGCAGGACACTCTCTGTTTGTACAAAAATACCCAACACTATCTTCACCTGTTACTCCTTTTCTTTGTTCAACTGCTTCACCACATTCAGGACAAACTTTTGGCATTTCAAAAACTTTGGTTTTGTTTGGTCTTAAATTTTTGAGCACTTCGACAACTTCAGGTATCACGTCTCCTGCTTTTTGAATGATGACTGTGTCACCGACACGCACATCGAGCCTACGGATTTGGTCTATATTGTGAAGGGTCGCTTTGGATACAGTTGATCCGGCAACTTTTGTTGGTACAAAGTGAGCCAGTGGAGTGAGCACTCCTGTGCGTCCTACTTGCACAGAAATATCAGTAACAGTGGTTGTGGCTTGTTCTGCTGGATATTTATAAGCGATAGCATATCTTGGCGCTTTACCGACTATGCCTAAAGTATTGTGGAGGGAAAGCTGGTTGACTTGTACCACAACTCCATCAGTTCCATAATCCAAACTCTCCCTTTTGCCTTCTATTTCCAAAATAGTTTTTTCTATATCTTCCAAGTTCTTACAAACTTTTTCAAATGGAGCAACTAGAAAGCCGAGCTCCACCAAATATTTATGCTCATCACTATGAGAAGAAAGGTCTTTTGGACTTTGAGCAATATCCCAAGCAAAAAAGTCCAAGCTCCTCTCAGCAGTCAGGCGAGAGTCTAGTTGTCGTACAGAGCCAGCGGCAGCGTTGCGAGTGTTAGCAAGAAGCGCTTTGCCTTCTTTGGTGTATTTTTTGTTAAGCCTTGTGAGAGTGCTTTTTGCCATGACTATCTCTCCTCGAATTTCAGTTAGCCCTTTATCTTTGGATTTTAAAACTATGGGCACAGAGGAAATGGTCTTTACATTTTGTGTTATATCTTCCCCTACCTCTCCATCACCGCGAGTAACAGCACTTTCCAAAACGCCGTCTTTGTAAATGAGAGAACAAGCAAGACCATCCATTTTGAGCTCAGCAAAATACTCAAAACTTTCTTTGGGAGCTAGTTTTTGTATTCTTTTTTGCCAATCCCAAAGCTCTGAAAAAGAAAAACAGTCGCTTAGTGAGAGCATCCTGATGGAATGGTTTTTCTTTTGAAAATATGGAAGAGGTTTCCCTCCAACACGATAAATAATAAAGTTTGGATCAAAATACTCTGGATAATCCTTTTCTAAAGATTTAATCTCTCTAACCAAAGAGTCATAAATCTCATCGCTGATAGTGGGACTATCATTTTCATAGTAATCCCTGGCATGCTTTTCAATCTCTTTCCTAAGATTTTTTATTCTTATTTCTGCATCTTTTTTGTTCATTTAAAATACAAGACTATTTACCATACGTTACCTGTAGGGCTCTTTGTACCTGCCTAGGGCTTTCGCCACAAACACTATAACCTATGCCTTTGACTATACTCTCTTCAGTTAAAGCATTTGTTACCTTGTCAAAGACAACAGTAGAACAAGGCTCCGCAGAAGAAGTCGCTGTTTGTTTAAAAACAAAATAATCATCATAACTAACAGTGTAATCAATATCAAAAGTGTTGTTACCGCAAGTTATTTGTGTAGTTGCGCCCGATACCTCTGTTCCTAAGGGGAATGTATCGTTTGTATCGTAGTACATCCCACACTCTATAGCAGCGTCAGCTTGATAAAACGCGATTTGTGAGTCTTTTGCTAGAGAAGAAAGTATTGTTTGTTTGAGGGTAATATTTGATATACCTAGAGAAATAGAAAGTATCAGACTTATAATAAGCACAGTGAAAAGCATCGCAAAACCAGAAATATTTTTTTGTTTTTTTTGATTATTCATTATGGTGTCCAATTTGTTATCAAATCTTTTTGAGTAATTATTTTAGTATTTGTGCCGTTTAGCCAAGAGATACTAGCTGTAACAATGACTTGGTCATCAGTAACACTTGAGGGTGTTAGTTTTATAGTTCTAACAAAAGACGTTTGATAGGCAGGGTTTGTAATAGTAAAAGGATAAGAATTACTGTAACCATAAAAACTATTGTCAGGATAATAAGAGATGTTTGGGCAAGTGCCACTACAAGCCTTTATTTTGTTGCCAGAAGTATAAGGATCAACTATACACCCATCGCTACTGAAGCATCCATCCGTAGAGCCACCTGTTAAGTTGCCGGAGCCATCAACATTGAGGGAACTTTTCCATCCACCCCAACCTCTACCTTGTAAAAAAGATGTATCCCTAGTATTTCTAACATACTCTATAGATTCTTGTAAAAGACTATTTGCGATTATTTGGTTGCGCGAATATCGAACAGAGAAAAATCCGCCCGCAGCCAAAGATAAAAGTCCTCCTATAGAAATAGTGAGTATCAAAACAGCTATTAACGTCTCAACCAAAGTAAATCCATTTTTTTGTAAGTTTGTATTTTTCATAATTATTCTGTAGTTCTTTGAGATAAATAAGTTTGTATAGAAAACGGAGCAACAGAATCCCCTGTTGTGGCAGATCCTTTTACAAAAACAGAAACGTTAGTTTGTGCAGAGTCAGTTGAACTAGCACCGTCTACATAAAAAATAAGTTTTTCGATATCTATCTCTGGTGAGGTAAGAGAAATCCAGTTGGTCCAAACGCCTGATTCTTGATTTCTTTTTTGAATAGCGCCATTACCATTTGGATAAAAACCGAGTCTATACTCAACCAAAGTGTCTACTCCTATTGTAGAGTCTACCAAAAGCATTGATGTTTGACTTTGATCTGCGAAAGGACAGTTTGGGTTGCCAGATATATTGAGTGACCCTCCGCACACAACTGAGTTCGAGGTTCTAACTGATCTGGATAATGACTCTATGGCAAAATTTAGGTTATCAAGGACACTACGCATAGCCTGAACCTTTCTAGAAGCATTATTGACTGTATAAAGTGACCCGACAGCTGCAAGCACAACAATAATGAATATTGACAAAGAAACCATAAGCTCTACAAGAGTGAAGCCTTTTTGATTTTTATTTAGTTTTTTATTAGAAATATTCATAATTACTCTACATTTATTTGGCCAGTATTCCAGACAGAAACCTTTCTCACCAAATCTTTAGCTGATTTAAAATATAAACTAACATAAGAAATTGTATCAGGTAAACATGCTGATTCACCAGAAGGGATGAAGCAAATTATGGCGTCGGGGCTTGGTCTTCGAAAGGTTATAGAAACAGTACCTGAAGAAATAAGCCCTGTGGCGTCTGTTTCTATTTGGAACAAACTATCAGCACTAGTGATGGTTATAGATTCTAAACATTCGCTCATAGAAGCTACATTTCCACATTCACTGCCAGCTGAATCATAGATCTTATTTGGCAAACTCTCACCGTCTGGCACTATATCAGCAAAAGAAATAAACCTTTTCGAAGTTGGTAAATAAGGGGAAGAATTTGCCTCCAAAGAAAAAACTATACCATAAGACGGATAACTTCTATCTCCTCCGGAAATACTCACACCTTGAACACTAGTTGCATAAGTTTGAGACTTACGAATAGCAAGGGCGACTTCTTGGGATAAGTTTCTTATTGAAATATTGGTACTAAAATCTGAGTAATTAAAAAGTAAAACACTAGAAACAAGAGCCACTATACCTAAAACAACCATTAACTCCATCAACGTTACACCTGACTGTTTTGTGTATGCAGATATTGTCAGCGAATGTTTTTTTTGTGAAAAAATATTTTTTACCATATTGGAAAAAGACTAGATATTGTTACCCCCCATGTCGTAACTATAAAGAAGGCTAAGATCATAAATGGCGCAAAAGGGACCTGGGTTTTTAAACTGGCTCGAGACAGAGCTATCAAGAAAAGCCCTGCGATAGCACCGATCCAAAAAGAAAGTAGGAATGTTGCCAAAGAAGCACTTAACCCAAGAACAAAACCCATTCCAAGAGCAAGCTTAACATCTCCAAAACCCATAGCAGAACCTTTTGAAAAAAGCCAAATAAAGAAAAAAGGAGACGCAAAAACAGGACCAGCAATCAAAAACGGTACAAAAGAAAAACCAGTAATAAAAATAATTTTCCAAAAAATAGAAACCAGGGCTAAAATAATAAAAGGATAAACTATTTTATCTGGTATTATCTTGTGCCTAAAATCATAAGCCAAGATGACTATAAGAAGAGAAGCGAGAATTGCGCTACCGAGAAAAGATACCAAAGAAAACCAACCAAAGCCACTTGATAAGAATACCTTGGTATACAAAACCACAAACACAATAGCAGTTGTTAGCTCTATGACTGGGTTTTGAAAAGAGATGGGAGCTTTACATTCTTTACATTTCCCTCTTAGCCCCAAAAAAGAGAATACCGGGATAAGCTCATACCAAGAAAGATTTTTGTTACAACGATCACACTTACTGCGACCAGAAACAATGCTCCACCCAGTATTTAATCTCAATATAACAACATTGAGAAAACTACCAATAATCAAACCTAGCCCGAAAATAAAAATTGGTAAAAAAATCATACTTATATTGTACCATGGTGAGGTTTTTGAGAAAACAAAAAACCCGCCAAAAGCGGGTTTTTTGTTAAACAGCAAATATTAACAAGCTGTTGTAGAAGTAGCACTTAGTTGAACAGTAGCGTTTGTTTGTGAAGCGCCTGTTGAGTCAACACAGTAGTAACCAGCACCTGAAGTCTTAAGTGGCATTTCTGCTGCCCAAGCACCAGCTGCGTCATTACAAGCAGCTACAGTCGCAGAAGCAACAGCATCGTTAGAAACTGTAGCAATACCTGCAGTTGAAGCAGCAGCGGCTAGGATAGAACTGATACCGCCTGCACCTGTACAAACTGATGTATAGTTGCTGTTTGTATCATAATAGATCTCAGCTTGTGCTCTAGAGTTTGCCATACCACTTTTGATAGCAGCATCAGCGCCTTTTGTTCGAGCTGAGTTTAGAGAAGCCAAAACAACAGAAGCTAGGATACCAATAATTGCGATAACCACCAAAAGTTCAATAAGAGTGAAACCGCGTGAAGAATTCTTTTTCATACTAATTTTATTAACGTTAATATATTAAAATTTTTAATAATCGATTATTACAAATATCTTTGTAATTGGTTTAATTATACCATGAGAGATAATAAAAAACGCAAGTGGAGAAATATTATTGAATACCACCAGCTATATTGTAAATAGGTACCAAAACAGAAACCAAAAGAAGCCCAACACCAAGACCCAAGCTGATGATCATAAACGGCTCAATCAGTCCTACCAAAGTGTCTACCGCCTCATCAACTTCTCTTTTATAAAACTTGGCTAACATTTTTAAAATTTGTCCCATAGAGCCAGTTTCCTCGCCCACTCTTATGATTTGAGGCATTATCTTTGGTATTTCCTTATGTATCTCAATAGATTGTGAAAAGCTTTTACCAGCCTTAACTGACTCCATGGCTTGTTTCAAAATTTCTTGATAGCGTTTATTACCAACAACATTTCCAGTTATCTCTATGGCTCTGACTATAGGTATACCAGCTGAAAGCATTGTGTCCATGTTGTCAGCGATACGTGCCAAATATACCTTTCTAAACAGATTTCCCAATATAGGAACATTTAGTTTTGTTTCATCCAACAAAGCCTTACCCTTTTTTGATCTAGCAAGCCTAAAGATATAACCAAAACCAAGCAACACAAAAATGAATAAAAATATTCCGTAACGAACTAGAAAATCACTAATCCAAAGAACTATTTTGGTATAAAAAGGGATTTCTTGTCCACTTTCTAAGATGATAGCGGAGAGCTTCGGCACAACCACTGTAAACATCAAAACCATAACAACTATAAATATACCTATAACGAATGCTGGGTAAACTAAAGCGTGTTTTGTCTTTGAGGTTAGGGCATACTGTCTATCAAGATAATCAGCCAAGAAAGTAAAGACTTGGGTTAATTTACCTGACTCTTCCCCCGCGCGGACCATATTTACATAAAAATCAGAGAAAACATCACTATGTTTTGATAAAGCCCCAGCAATAGAAGACCCTGCTTGTAGGTCAGAAACTATTTGGTTCATTTTTCTAGCTAGTAATTTGTTTTCGGTATTGCCAGCCAAAAGACTGAACGCTTTTAGAGCTGAAACTTGAGCCTCAAACAATGTAGACATTTGTCTAGAGAGGATGACAACCTCTTTCATCGGGACTTTTTCAAACAAAGTAATCTCGAACCATTTTTTTGATTCTTGCTCTGTTTTTACAGAAGTGACGATGAGTCCTCGACGCTGAAGTCCAGAAATAGCAAGTTCTCGATTGACGGCCTCAATGACACCCTCTCTCTTTTCTCCTTTATCTGTAACTGCTGTATATCTAAAGTTCATAATATTTTATAACAATCTCTCAAGATTTTTTGGATTTGTAGAGTAAGCAAATGCGTTTTCAACGGTTATTTCACCAGAGCGGACAAGCTCGACCAAACATCTGTTCATATCTACCATTCCCTGCTCAAAACCTGTTTCAATAACAGTATCTATTTCGTGTGTTCTTTTTTCTCTTATAAGGTTTGAAACAGCATTGTTATTAATCATTAGCTCATAAGCTGGGATTCTACCACCAGAGATTCTTGGTACAAGTCTTTGAGAAAAGACGCCTATCAAAGATGACGCTAGTTGTATACGTATTTGATCTTGTTGTTCAGCTGGGAAAGAGTCGATGATACGATCTATGGTCTGAGAAGCTGTATTTGTATGTAAAGTAGAGAGTACCAAGTGCCCAGTTTCAGCAGCTGTAACTGCGGTCCCGATAGTTTCAGTGTTTCTCATCTCTCCTATCAAAATAACATTTACATCTTGCCTAAAAGCACTCTTTAAAGCGTCAGCAAAATCTTCAGCGTCAATCCCTACTTCTCTCTGATCTATCAGAGACTTTTTTTGTTCATAAACATACTCTACAGGATCTTCAATAGTTAGTATATGAGCCTGACGCTCTTCGTTGATAAGAGAAACCATAGCAGCCATAGTAGCGCTTTTACCTTGCCCAACAGGTCCAACAACCAAGAAAAACCCTTGTCTTTTTCTTGCAAACTCTGCTAGCGATTCTGGGAGATTTAGCTCTTTGAGAGTTTTAACATGAGGAACAAGACGTAAGACTATTACGTATTTACCTTGTTGAACAAAAGCATTTCCTCTAAGTCTTGTTGTTTCTTTATATTCATAAGAAAAATCTAGATTTTTCTCTTTTTGAAATCTAGAGAAGTTTTCTTCAGAGAGAATATTCTTCAAGATATTTACCATATCTTCTTGAGAAATCTCTTTTCTTGAAAGAAGAAAAGTCAGCTCTCCGTTTACTCTAACTGCAGGGAAACGACCTGCCGAAAGATGAAGGTCTGAGCCATTTTCATTGATTAGAGTTTCGACTAATTGTTCAAATAATTCTTTATATTCCATGTTCTTTTAAAACTTTATTTACATGTTCAACTACTTCACTTGGCGTACTGTTTGCTTTGACTATATAACTAGCTGCGCCAAGGCTTTTCCCTCTAGCGATATCTTGCTCTTGGCCTAGATTTGATAAATAGATCTTGATGGTTTTTGGTATTAGGTTTTCTTGGTTTATTGACTCAAGCATTTCAAAACCATCCTTACCAGGCATAACAACATCAAACAAACAAACATCTGGCACGAGACCTGCTCTTAGTTTTTGTAAAACTTCATCAGCGTTCCTTGCTGTTTCAACATCAAAATCTGCCTGACTAAATCGAAGTGAATACATATCCAGCAAAAAAGAATCGTCATCAACAATAAGTATTTTCTTTTTTTGTTCTTTATCCATATCTATTATATTGATTATACATCTTACTAATTAAAAGTATAGACTTCTTGCATCATAATGTCACCATTTAATGCTTTTATGAGGGCATCCTCTTTTAGAGTAAGCATCCCCTTGCCTCTACAGAGCTTGTATAACTCTGGCTCTACTGGATTTTTCAGGATCAACTCTTGAATATCTCTATCGATCTTGAACATTTCAAATATGGCAACTCGCCCTCTGAGACCTGATGGAGAATCCTTGGTTGGTTTTACGTCAAATGTATAATCTGGTATTGATATTTTTTCTCTGTATTTCGGATCAAGATCAGAAAATTGTTTATTTATCATTTCTTTTGTTATATCATCCATCGGCTTCTTTTCTCTAGCTTCTGGTATGACCTTTCTCACCAATCTTTGAGCCATAGCCAAAATAAGAGTAGGAGCAATAAGATAAGGATCAACTCCCATATCTACCAAACGAGGAACTATACCAATAGCGCTGTTGGTGTGGATAGTTGAGAGCACCAAGTGGCCAGTTAGAGCAGCTTGGATTGCTAGTTGGGCAGTTTCTTTATCTCGAATCTCTCCCACCATGATGATGTTCGGGTCCTGTCTCAATATAGAACGAAGACCAGAAGCAAATGTATAGCCTATCTCTGGCATAACTTGTGATTGAGTCACCCCCTTTATTTGGTATTCAACTGGATCTTCAAGCGAGACAACATTTGAACCTTCTTTGTCTACCTCATTTAGCATAGAGTACAAAGTTGTACTTTTACCAGAGCCTGTTGGACCAGATATAAGGATAAGACCGTAAGGGCGAGTTATTGCGTCTCTGATCATTTGGAGATTTTCAGAGGTAAAATCAAGATCCTCCAAACTTTTTATCCCCTTTTCTGAGTCCAAAATACGCATCACGACTTTTTCACCATAATATGCAGGGAAAGTAGAAACTCGAAACTCTATTTTCCTTTTATCAATAACTGTAGAGAAGCTACCGTCTTGGGGTTTTCTTTTTTCATCAAGCCTTAGCTTGGCTAGTATTTTTACTCGAGCAACTATCCCATCAAATGAACTAAGCGGTAACACCAAAGAGGTATGCAGTGTTCCGTCAACACGATATCTAACATTTACCTTCTCTCCGTTATTTTCTATGTGAATATCAGAGGCATTTCCTTCAACAGCATTGTTGATGATGACAGCTACTATTTTAATAATAGGTGCGTCTTCTACTATTTTTGATTGGTCTAAATTTTCTTTTTTTTCTGTAGCATTTATATTTTTGTTATCAAGCTTAAGCTCATTTTCAAGTTCAGAGTTTAACTCGCCTACCGCCTTATCTACATCTTGAGAAAATGCTTTATAGTTTTCGACAACAGAAATAAAATCACTAAAAGAAATAAGGAAAACCTTAAAAGGCAGACCTATCTTTACTGACATAAACTGAAGAGCGTTCATGCTTTCCATGTTTTCTGGCTCGGTAACCCCGACAGACAAAACACCGTCTGAAAAAGCAATAGGTGTAAATTTGTAGTGTCTAGAAGCGTCTTCTGGAATATATTTTAAAACATCATAAGGAACTTGCTTAGAGGTTATTTTTTGATAAGGGAGTTTATAAAAAGAGGCTTTTGCTTGTGTAATAGAGTCTTCGGAAACACCCAAATCAAGTAGTGCTCTTGTTAGGTTGCCCTCATATTTTGAATCAATTTCGGCTAGTACTTTGTTGTACTGTAATTCATTTATTATGTTTTGGGATAGTAAAAAATCTAAAAACATTTTTATTTTTTATTAGTAGTAAAAGAAAGTGTATTGCCTACTATAGAGTTTGAGCCTCTTACTGCTATAGCTCTGACAAAATAATTTGTATTTGGATTAAGTTTTGTAATAGTAAAAAGTGTTGTGGAGCTTTTAGTTACAACAATAGGAGCAGTGGCACTGCCAAAAGAGTCGGTGGTTCCGTATTCAAAAACAACACTAGTAGGAACGGTGTCCGGAAGAGTAATCTGAGCACCAAATTCAGCACTAGAGGCGGTGACCTTCCCAGGTTGAACAGTTTGGATAATTAAACTAATAGGAGAACCGTCAGAATCAGCACCCACAGGAGCAAAAGGGTTTGTGCGTCCAACTACCTCAGAACCAAGAGAGACTGGAAAGTCCCTGAGAAGCTGGTAAGCTTTGTTGTTAAAAAGTGAAGTGTCTATATTTATCCGCTTGATACTAGAGAGTAAAACGCTGAACTCGTCACTTGAAGTTGTGCTGTTATTGTTGATTGCCGATGGCAAAATACTACCGTTATCTATAGCTAATGGATTATTTTGGTTCGGTAGAGTCTTTGGTTTCTTTTTTGACAAAAAGTTAAAAGCAAAAAATACTACAGCTAGTATGATTGCAAATATTAGTATTGATTTTAGTTTTTTACTCATATTATTTCTTTAGCCAATAAGTTTTTAATTTGACGTTATAACTCAAACTATCTACCAAGTTTGGGTTGCCTTGAGAAAACTTCACCTCAGAAACATCCACGAGTCTTAGATTTTGCTCTAAGTCTGAAACAAAAGATAAGAAGTTTTTGTACGGACCAGAAGTACTAAAAGACATTGTAAATTCTCCGTATGGCTTTTGTACAACATTTTGTTGAACTGGGGCTTGATCAGTTTTTTGTGTGTCGTATTGGACATCACGAAGAGATGACAAGCCGTTTTTTGTTGCCAAAGCATCAAGTTGAATAATAAGTCTGATATTATCTACACTATCAGGAAGAAGGACCTTTATGTTATCTAAATCAGTTTTTGAAATACTATTATATTTAGCTATCAAATCCTCTCTTGAAACCTTCAGGGCTTCAGCAGTAGATAACCTAGTGTCAAAAGTAGAGATTTCTGTTTTTAGGGCTTGAACTTGTTTATATTTTGGGCCAACAAGCGCACTAAAAACCATTATTGAGGCTCCTATTAAAATGATTAAATAAATATATCGCATAATTATGGTTGAGGGTTATTTGCCTTACTATCAATAAAAGCCTGATAAGATAAATCGGCCATATCTACAGAAAAAGAAAGTTTAAAATTTATGTTTCTTGTTTTATCATCCACTGTTAAATTTGAGAAAACTGGATTTTTGATCAACTTGTTTGAAGAAAAAGCGTCTGACTGAAGAGCGATGCTTGCATAATTTTTTGCTGAACCTGCCAATTCAACTACCAAAGAATTGGTTTTTGTGATTTGGTCAGTTTTTATCATATAACCAAATTCTTTGTACTGAATTGATCTGAGGGTTGTTGCCTGCAAAGCCTCAAAGATAGGGGTAACCACTATATGGTTATTTATAAGTTCTTTTACTCCTGAAATACGAGCATCCAAACGCTTCATATCGGAGACAAATTCTGTACCGATACCATCACGAGCTTCTCCTATGGATTGAACGAGTTTTGCTTTTTGAGAAAGGAGCTGTCTTTCATACAAATAAACACCAGCAAAAGCAACCCCTGTACCAACAACTATTACAAAAGTAATAAGCGATAGAAGTCCAACACTTCTACTGCGAGTTGGCGCAGTATCTGTACCAGGATCTATTGGTCTTTTGGGAATAAAAGATGTAGGGATACTTGGTTCCATAATATACGCTTATAGTATATCACCCATTGCCGTGTATTTGTATAGTATTTTGTAGTGGATTACTTATTAAAATAATAAACAACAAATATTCCAACAAAAATAAAAATTCCGCCGATGATTGTCTGAAGTGAAACTTGGCTTTTGTATAAAATATAACTAAACAAAGCGATAAAGATAGGATAAGAAACCTCTATGAGTCCTGCCAAGGTTGCATTTTTAGCAACTATAGAAGAAGCGATGAATATTTCTGCCAAAAGCAGTATCGCCATAGCGCTTATAACATAAGCCAAAAGCTGTTTTGAAGAAGCGATAGCTACGATGTCTTTGTGGAAGTTGCCGGAGCTAAGAGAAATGATAAGCGCTACAACAAAGACAAAGAATGCTGAGATAGATATAGAAGTAAAGATAGAGATCTTGCTATATATCTGTCCCCTCAAAACATATAGTAGTCCCCAAAAAAGTGATGCTAAAAGAGAAAGTATAATCCACATAG
>JAOAUE010000021.1:11121-15582 GCA_030157745.1 Minisyncoccota bacterium | reverse complement strand
GCAGCTGGAGATTTGAAAACTTCTTTTGGGGGTCTTATTTCTAAAAGTGTCCACTTGAGGCCTTTCAAAAAAATACTCTGGATATAAGTCAGCCACAAATTCCAAGCAACAATAGTTAGTATTGGCACCGCAATGAAAACACCGATTTGAGAAAATATTGGCTCTTGCATGTACCAAATATTATAACATTAAAAAACAAATTAGTTTGTTACAAAAGTAAGTGGAATACGAACTGTTACAGGTTTGTCGGGGTTTTGAATTGCCGGGATGAGGATAACATATCCAGTACCTTTTGTGCTCTCGTTTAAAAAGATTTCTTTATCAAAGTTTGTATTCAAAAAGTTATCCCCTACACTCTCTACTCTAACAAAATCAGATATAGGTTTTCCGGAGGCATTAACAACTTGCGCAAAAAGAGCAGTATTGCCATCTGCTTTCCAAGAACAGCCATTTACTGAACCAGAGAGCCTAAAGCTCAGAGAGACTTTTTGGAGCGACAAAGGAGAAGTGATAGAAAGGCCACAAGACTTCTCTGAATCGCTCACCTTGCTCACCTCTTGTGCTTTTTTGGTTTCTGTAACAGGTGTTATAGGCTTGCCTGAGATATTTGATAAAAGCCCAATAGCCAAAAGGAGGCCTAAGATTACCTCAAAAGTCCCCCAATTTGATCCGCCAGATGGTGCGTCTGCCATAATGGTTATATTGTACTACTTTTTCACTACAGTGTAACGGCCGTCAGAAAGCTTGGTGAAGTATTTTGGATTTTGTAGATTTACCAAAATAGTATTTTTCTTTAGAAATCTTTCTTTCAATACACGATCTACAACTTCTTCTTTTGCTAGAGGTCCTTCTTTTTTGAGGATTTCAGCAATAACGTCACGTACTACTCCTGGCTTGTAACCCCATTCTTCTAGAGCGTAGTATCCACGTCCTACGAGAACAAAGCGAGGATCTTTGATAAGTTCATTGTGAGTAGTTGCTACATGAGTTTTACGTCCAAATGTATCCATGATAGCCTTTGCTACTTCTCGGAAGTGCATAGGAGAACCATGCTTTTTCATCATTAGGTATGCAAAGTCTTTGATACCACGAGTTTTTACGTTTTGTGAGTCTGATGGACCCCATTCTCCAAGAGGGTTCTTTGCAATCTTCTTTGAGATAGAAAGCCATCTTTTGGCGATCTCTTCGTTTTTGTATTGTGCAGAAACATCTTTGAGCTCACCAATAAAGCGAGTAACAAGATCATTCTCAGAGAGGAGCTCTTTGTCATCTAGGTTTTTGTAAACACTATGAAGAGCGTTGTGAACAACCTCAGATAGCTTTTCATCGATACTCCATCTGCTTTTGAAGTGCTCGTCTTCTTTCATTTTTTTGAACTCATCTCCAAGAACTAGATAAAAATGAATATGATTTTTTGTATTTTGATCTTTTGATACAGCAGAAAGAAAATCATCTTCGTGTACAAGAGAACCCATAGAGTCAATAAGGTCTTTAAGCTCAGAGAAAGTTTTGTGTTCAGATTTGAAAGTATCACTTTTGCGAATAGCTGAAAGGGCAGAGTTTTCTATTTGTCTTACGCGCTCACGAGTTATACCGTATTTTTTGCCGATTGCTTCTAGGGTTTTTGCCTCGGTGTCGTCTCCAAGACCATATCGATTTACGATAATGTCATGTGCTCTATCTTGCAGAGTGCCAAGTAGCTTTTTTGTAACTTGTTTTGGTTTGAAACTTATAACTGCCATAATTTTTTAAATCTAAACTTTTATATCAATGTATTAACTTTATCATGGATATATAAAAAGTCAACAAAATGTCAATATTCCCTTTTACCCTCTAAAAAGCCTCCCTATATCCCCTACGCTTAAGAAAATCATAAGCCCTATAAGGATTAAAAAGCCTACCGCGTGGATTATCCCCACCACCTTTTTGGAAAACTTTTTCCGGGTAATTCTTTCCAAAAGAACTACTATCAATCTCCCACCATCAAGTGCTGGAAATGGCAAAATGTTCAAAACGGCCAAGTTCACAGATATCATGGCAGTGAAAGCCAGGAGGTAGCCAAAGCCTATAGAAGACGCGTTTTTTATTTCATTTGCAAGTCCTATAGGGCCTATCAGAGAGCCACCTTCTTTTTCTTTTGTAAAAAGATCAGCGAGAAGTACCCCCACTGTTTTGAAGATGCCTTCAGTAACAACAAATGTTTTTTTCACCCCTTTACTAAACGCTTTGGGCAAAGAGTCTTTTTGGACAATCACTTTCTCTACGCTGATACCGAGCGCGGTGACTCCATTTTTATTTTCAGGAGCTATAGAAACAGTCTTTTCTTTTTTGTTTTGTAAAAAGCTGACTTCGATAGGTTCAGTAGAGTTGTCGATAGTTTTTTTGATGGAAGTTGTATCAATAGACGCGATATTTTCGCCACGCTTTTTGATTTGGAGTATCTGGTCTCCTACTTTTAGCCCTGCCTTGTCTACTGGACTACCTTTGGTCACATGCAGAACTGTCGGAGTGCCGTCATCTGAAAGAGTTGGAGAGCCTATAGCAAAAGAAATAGTAAAGAGCACTATAGCAAGCAAAATGTTGCAAACCACTCCAGCAACCAAGACCAAAGATTGTTTGTACCAAGGCTTTGATTCGAACTGTCTATCTATAGGCGAGCTATCATCTACTCCATTTTCGCCTGCTATTTTTACAAATCCTCCAAAAGGCAGTGCATTTATAGAATAAGTCGTTTCGCCTTTTTTCCATGACCAAATCTTAGGCGGAATACCAAAACCAAATTCTTCTACTAACATGCCACTTTTTTTGGCGGTTATGTAGTGCCCCCATTCGTGAACAAGTACTGTCACCAAAAGAACAATGATAAATAGAATGATTGTCATATTTTTAGTTTAAAATCTCAGTCTCCTTTTTTGCAAAGAGAGCTTCAAGTGTTGCATTGGCACCATCGACAAGTTTTTGTACTTCGTCTTTTGTTCTTGCAAACGTGTCTTCTGGTAGAGATGCGTCTTTGAGATCACTGAGAGCATTTTCTCTAGCTTTGCGGATAGTTATACGGCCATCTTCTAGTCGTTCTTTGGCTATCTTCACAAGCTTTTGACGAGTTTCAGTTGTTAGGGCTGGGATAATAACTCTGACACCAGCATCATCAACTGAAATAGAAAATCCTAAGTTGGCCTCATGTAAAGACTTTTCGATAGTTTTGTTCAAGCTTTTGTCCCAAGGCACAACACGCAAAGTCTTTGGGTCTTCGATAGAAATAGAAGCGCTGTTTTTTAGTGGACCGATAACACCATAAGATTCAACTGTTACGCCGTCCAAAAGAGCTGGATTTGCTCTACCGGTATGGATCTGGCTGTATTCTTTGGTTAGCCATTCTTGCGCTCCAAGAAGCTCTTGTTTAAATGATTCTAAACTATACATGAGGAGTATTATAACATGAATTATCAAACCAACTTTAAATTAATGCCTTAATACAGATACTTGACTTTTACCTTTAAATATGCTATTATATAAGTATATTAGTTCTTTGAAGACACTGGTTATTTATTGCTGATTTTGTTGGTTCTTCCCTGCTCCTCCGCCAGCTGACGGATGGGATTAGAGAGGAATCAATAATTTCAAAACAATAAATAATACGTTATGAACTTACATAACTTAAAAGTCATCGAAAATACAGACTATTATATTTGGTGGTTGCTAAATTGTTCACAAAATGTGAGCATGGAGCAGCTTGATAAGGAAATCAAGGGTGTGCTAAGGCAGGTAGAAAACCTTTTTATTGAAATCGCCGAAATCACTGGGAAGCGCGAGCCAGCACTACTTCGCCAACTGAATATGCTTTCTGAAATAGAAATGCCTGGTAGTACTGACCCTGATTTTTTTCAAAAAGAAAAAGACCATCAAAAGTGGATGGAAGAATTAGTTTCTTTTTAAAGAATCAAAAAATCAATAAACAGTCACCCTCTCACAGAAAATGTGTGAGGGTTTTTTATTTTTTAAAAATTTTCCAAACGTCTTTTAAAATTTGGGAAAAATAAAAAAAGCACCCCGGAGGGTGCTATGTAAGGTCAATCTAGGCAACCACTTAACTACTGATGCGTTCAATTGCTTTATCGATTGATCGACCAAGTAAGAAAAGAGGGTTTTGGTTCAATGCTTTTGCAAGTTCAATAGTCTCATCGACTGATGGCCTTTGTGTGCCACGTTCAATGTCGACCAAGGTTGCTACTTCAAGACTTGATTTTCCTGCCAAATCTCTCAAGCTCAACCAAGCATCTTTCCTAAGACCTCTTATTGTGTTGCCCAATCCGTTTTGTCTACCTTTACATTCTTTGTAAGGCTTTTGACAACCGGAGTACGTTTGCTGAGGCATAGACGTGTATATTAAAAAGTACAAGTTAAGTCTTTTTTGGTAGTTCTCAGTTGAACTATTTTTTGAATTATAGCAAAAACTTATCT
>JAOAUE010000021.1:0-11021 GCA_030157745.1 Minisyncoccota bacterium | reverse complement strand
ACCATAGCAACTACAAACTCCACGACCTGCTTAGTTGGCATGTTGGCTTTGAAAAGCATTTCTTTGGCTTCGTAGATTGATTTGGCTTTTTCTCTATCTCCTCGAAAGTGCTTTTCCAGAGCATCCAAAAAAACAGTAGCCATCGCTCGTCTGTCAGAAGCCTCTATGTCTTCATCTCCAAAGACTTTTATATATTCACTGACTTCTTTTTTGGAAGCGAAATATTTTGGCTCACCTTCTGTATCTCCGAAGGCAAGGCCTTCGGAAGGCACAATGCGTGCTCTAGAGCGGATAGTTTGCGGTATGAGATATGGGTGCGGAGTAACAAAAACGATATATATACCCTCTCTAGGCTCTTCCAAGGTTTTCAGAAGCACTTGGGCAGCGTCAGGAACAAAAACATCAAAATAAATAACGCACCAAGAGTTCTCTCCTCTTTCTAAGTTAAAAGTGACCAAGCCTTTTGCGTCTTCCATAGTAAAGCGTGAGAGCTTTTGTTGCTCCAGCGAAACTTCTTCTTTGCTAACATCTTCTACCAAAGAAGCAAAAACTTTTTCATCTCCCTGAATCAAAAAAACTTGCTCTGGTTTATAAAAAAATAATTTTTGATACATAAACTTTTTAAAATATTATCTTTTGGCCAAAATAGATCTTTGGTACTCACTCAAATGCTCTAGAAGTATACCTGTCCCATTTACTACGCAATACAGAGACTCATCAGCTACGCGTACAGAGACTCCTGTTTGTCCGGCTATAAGTTTGTCCAGATTTTTGAGCTGACTTGTTCCACCTGTCATAACAATACTGTTGTCGATGATGTCAGAAGCAAGTTCTGGCGGAGTTTGTTGCAAGACGTCCTTGATGGCGCGGACTATTTGCTTGAGCTCTTGGTCTATAGCTTTGACGAGTTCATTTGTAGATATAGTGATTGTCTTTGGCAATCCAGAAATGATGTCGCGACCTTTTATCTCACCTTTTATATCTGGATTTATTGGCAAAGCTGAGCAAAGAGTCTTCTTGATCTCTTCCGCGCTTTGCTCTCCTACTGCTACAGAATAGTTTTTGCGTAAATACTCGGCTATGGCTTTGTCTATCTTGTTGCCGGCGCATTTGACTGAAGTAGAAGCCACAACTCCTCCTAGTGATATTACGGCTACATCAGTTGTTCCGCCACCGATATCTATGATCATTTGTCCTTTCGGTTCATTGATAGCAACCCCTGCTCCGAGTGCTGCCAATATAGGCTCTTTAACAATAACAGCGCTTTTTGCCCCAGCTTTTACGGTGGCTTCTATAACAGCGCGTCTCTCAGATCCACTAATACCAGCTGGCACAGAAACAAGTACATCAGGTTTTAAAAATGAGTGCTTACCTAGCGCTTTACTTATAAAATATTTGAGCATCGCCAAGGTCACGTGATAGTCTGCTATAGCTCCATCTTGCATGGGTTTGTAGACGACTATAGACTCTGGGGTTTTACCAAGCATGGCTTTTGCTTCTGTTCCTATAGCCACGACCTTTTTTGTGGCTTGATTTATAGCAACAACTGTGGGCTCATTTAAGACAATGCCTCTACCACCCACAAAAACCAAGGTATTTGTGGTCCCAAGGTCAATCCCTATTTTTTTGGAGCTAGGAAATTTAAACATTACGCTTACAATAGTATCATAAGCTTATATCTTTAGCTTAAAAACAAAGCATGTATATCATATCTGTTATCCCAATCTCTAGAGGTATTCCTTTTAGTGAGCTAAGTTACTATAGCTCAGAGGCGCTTTCTGCTGGAGTGCTGGTAGAAATACCGCTTGGGAAAAAAAATATCTCGGGTATTGTTTTTTCCTCCACTTCTCTTATTGAGTCTAAAAGCCAAATCAAACAATCTAGATTTTCTCTCAAAAAAATAAAAAAAGTCGTCGGGCCTTCTCCTCTCGGTGAAGCATTGATAAATGGTTTGCAAGACGCAAGTGTCAAAACCCTAACTCCTGTTGGCGCCCTTCTCTCTACTATGGTCAACGAATTGTTTTTAGAAACTTTTCAAAGCGTTTTGATGAACTTAACTCTAGAAAAAAAAGAACTTGCTCCAAGCAGTGTTTGTTATGGATCTTTTGCAGATAGGGCGGACTATTATAAAAGAATCATAAGAAGCGCTTTTGCTGAAAAAAAGAGTATTGTTTTTGTAGCACCAACTATCCGCTCTGCTGAGACTTGGTTTAGCATTTTGTCCAAAGGGATCAGTGCTCATAGCGTCATTTTGCATAGCAAAAAAAATAAACGCGATCAAAAGAGCTCTTTGGTAAAAATAAAAAGCTCTGAAAGGCCACTATTTATATGTACAACTCCGCAAAGTGCTTTTGTTCCTAGAACAGATATAAAAACTCTTGTCTTAGAAGATGAAGCAAGCTCTCTATATAAAACTCATGATAGATATAGCGCTGATATGCGAGTAGTTTTGCGCTCTATATGTGATAGTTATGGTACATCAGTTGTTTATGGAGATGTTTTGCCAAGATTTGAAACTTTGGTTGAATCTGGTATGACGCATCTCGCTAGAAGCTTCAACCCTGAGAAACTTGTTGTAGTAAACACCGAACCCTTCAGGACACTTTTGCCAACAGAAATAGTAGAACTTGTCAGATATTGTCAAAAAAACAAAAAAAGTTTGTTTTTGTACACTAACCGTAAAGGCGTAGCTCCTATATCTAGATGTGCTGATTGTGGAACCAGTGTTGATTGCCCAAGTTGTGGACTGCCTATAGTTTTGCGCTACAAGGTTAACTCTTCGATGGAAAAAGAACGAATGTTCGTCTGTAGTCACTGTGCGAGCACTCTCCCGGCTGACCACCATTGTGAGTATTGCGGTAGTTGGAACATCACACCAGTTGCGATAGGTACAGAGAGCATCAAAGAAGCATTGGAAGCTTTGATAGACAAAGAACATATCATCACTATTGACGATGATATGTCGCTTGATGATAAACAATCAGAATCTTTGATAGCTGAAATCCAAAAAAAGAAATTTTTTGTTATGGTTGGAACTTCCAAGATGCTCCCCTTTATAAAAAATATTGATTTTGTAGCTGTACCGTTTTTTGATCGATTGCTTTCTACTCCGTCGCCGTTTATCGTGGAAGAAGTTTTGCGTTTGATAATGACGCTCAACGAAAAAACCAAAGATACTTTGATTCTCTGTACCAAAAAACCAGACTTTCCTATTACCAAACTCCTCTCCACAAAAAAGATAGAAGAGATCATCGATTCTGATATTGAAAACAGAAAAGCCCTACTCTATCCACCCTTTGGTCTTTTGCTCAAACTCTCTGTAACAGTTCCAGTTTCTCATGTAGAAGTTATTTCTCAAAAGATCAAACTCTTTTTTGAAGAACTCGACAACACCATGCTTCCTCCTAGGCGTATAAGCCCTGGAAGTATGAAAGTTTTGTGTGTTTGGATAATTCAAGCCCCAAACTCATATCTTGCTGACAACAGTGAGGCTTTGAACTCTTTCTTGATGGATTTGCGCTATCCTTACAAAATAGAGATAAATCCAGCTAGACTATCTTAAAAAGGCCAAAATATTGCGCCAGAAGCTTCTTTGTGGTAGTATTTCCCCCATGCCGATGATAAATGTAGAACTAAAGAAAAACGACCACGAAAACGCGACAAATTTGATTCGCCGTTTTACTCGTAAAATCCAAGAATCTGGAATTATTCCAAAAGTAAAAGGTAATCGATATGCTCAAAGAGATACTTCAAAGTTATCTCAAAAAACTATCGCCCTTCGAAAACTTGCTCGCCGAAAAGAAGTTGAGAAACTAAAAAAGCTTGGAAAGATGGAAACGAGAGATACAAAATAATCGATGCCAACACTCAAAGCTCAAAGTCTTTTTATAACAAAACAAAATGGCACGCTCCCTCGCGTGCCATTTTTGGCTTTGAAAGAAAAAGTCTTGGGCAAAAGTTATGAGCTCTCTATCGCTTTTGTTGACGAAAAAACAGCCCAGTCACTAAACAAAAAATACCGTAACAAAACTTATATACCCAACACTTTATCTTTTTCTCTCACTCCAAAGAGTGGCGAAATAGTTTTGTGTATTTCTGCTATCAAAAAAGAATACAAAAATTTTGAGATGACTTACAAAAAGTATTTGATATTTTTGGTCATCCACAGCATGCTTCATTTGAAAGGTTTCGAACATGGGAGTACAATGGAGAGTATGGAGCAAAAATATCTAAAGCTCTTTTCTTAAATTTTTAAAAGATGAAGCAAAACATTTCAGTTGGTATTGATATCGGTACAAAAAATACAAGAGTAGTTGTATGTGAAGAAACAGCTGAAGGTACCAAAATGCTTGGTTTCGGTATTTCAAACACTGTAGGAGTTAGACACGGGTATATAGTTTCTCGTGATGATGTTTTGGTTAGTCTCAAAAAGGCGCTCAGAGATGCGCAAACTCAAAGCGGTATCAAGATCAAGCAAGCAAGTATTGCAATCGGTGGAGTTGGTATTGATTCATCTTATAGTGTCGGTAGCTCTGTTGTCTCTAGAGCCGACGCAGTAATAGGCAAAGTCGATATAGAAAAAGCTATCAGTGATGGAGAGTCTGGTCTAGATCTCAAAAACAAAGTCATGCTTCATGCTTATCCTGTATCTTTCAAGATTGATGGCAAAGAGTTCCCTGTCAGACCAGAAGGTATCAGTGGGCTAAAGCTTGAAGTCAGAACTTTATTTATCACCTGTTTTGCTCAACATCTAGATGATTTACTAGGAGTCTTCGGTGATGCGGGCATAAAAGTCTTGGGCTTTACTGCCAACCCTATAGCTACTCAATCGCTCCTTTTGACTGATTTACAAAAAAACTTCGGTTGCGCTCTTATAGATATCGGAGAAGAAACAGTCTCGGTTGCAGTTTTTGAAAATAACACTCTGATCTCTGTCCATGTCTTTGACATCGGATCTCTCAATATCACCAAAGACTTGGCTCTCGGCTTGCGTATAACTCCAGAAGAAGCAGAAAGTATCAAGCTTGGTGTTGTCAGCTTCCAAAGTGTTCCCAAAAAGAAAATTGAAGAGATAGTCGAAGCTAGACTCTCTGATATATTTGAACTTATCGATAAATATTTTAAAAAAATTGGACGCAGTGGACTCTTGCCTGCTGGGGCAGTGCTTGTCGGTGGTGGCGCTCAAATCAACAACATAGAAAACGTCGCCAAGACAATGCTCAAGATCCCAGTGCGAAGAGGTTTCGTAGAATTTCCAAGTTCCAAAGGCCCTGTCAAAGACCAACAACTTCTAGTAGCGTATGCTTTGGCAGTCTCACAGTTTGATAAAACCAAATCAGGATCAAAAGTTTCTTCAAAAACAGAAAATGAAGGACTCCTTTCAGTACTCAAAAACTTTTTCAAGCAATTGATGCCGTAAAGTAACACTAAAACTCCGGCTGTCAACGTTATTGCCCTTTTTAAAAGGTCTGATACTATATCGGTATAGTAAATAAGTGGAAAAGAGAGAAAAACTATGCCTAAAATAAGCCCTGAAATTGAAACCGCTGCACGCATCAAGGTTATTGGTGTGGGTGGATCTGGTTGTAACGCTGTAAATCACATGATAAATGCCAAAGTAAAAAACGTGGCCTTTATCGTCATGAACACAGATGTGCAAGATTTGCACAAATCAAACGCTGAGAAAAAGATTCACCTCGGCAAGAACCTCACCAAAGGTCTTGGTGCTGGTATGAACCCTGATATCGGAATGAGAGCTGCTGAAGAAACAAAAGCAGAAATCCAAGATGCTGTAAAAGGTGCTGACATGGTTTTCATTGCTTGTGGAATGGGTGGTGGAACAGGTACAGGTGGAGCGCCAGTTTTGGCTCGTGCTGCCAAGGAACAAGGCATCCTCACTGTTGCTGTTGTGACCAAGCCGTTTTTCTTTGAAGGTAATCAACGCATGCGTATCGCTGATCGCGGTATCGAAGAGCTAGAAAAAGAAGTAGACGCAATCATCGTTATCCCTAACGATCGCCTTCTTGCTATCGCTGGCAAAGACACTACTTTCAAAGACGCCTTTGCAAAATGTGACGAAGTCCTCCGCCAAGCCGTAGAAGGTATCTCAGAGCTTATCTCTTCTCCTGGAATCATCAACGTCGACTTTGCCGACATGAAGAGCGTGCTTACAGACGCAGGAACAGCTCTTATGGGAGTTGGCTTTGCCTCTGGTGAAGACCGCGCCCAAAAGGCCGCTGTACAAGCTATCAATTCTCCACTTCTTGATATCTCTATCAATGGCGCCAAAGGAGTTCTCTTTGCTATCTCTACAAACGATGATCTAACAATGAGTGAATTCCAAGAAGCGGCAAAAGTGATCACTGAAAGTATCGACAAAGACGCTCGTGTTATCATCGGAACTATCTCTGATGACCGAATCAAAAAAGGTGAAATGAAAATCACTGTTATCGCAACAGGCTTCCCTACAGAAACTACCAAGAAAAATAATCTCTTTGGCTCTCAAACTCCACAACAAATCTTCAATGCTCCAAAGGTAGAAAAGAAAGATGAAGTAAACCCAATGGTTCAAAAGCCAGAAGTAAAAGCCGAAGAAGCTGAGGTGCTAGACACAGACAATACCGAAGAAGACTGGGGTGCAATACCAGCGTTTCTAAGAAGAAATAAGAAGTAAGTTTAAATAAAAAGCCCCGACAAGGGGCTTTTGGCTAACACAGATTTAAAATAAAAAATGACCCTACATTGCCTCAAGAATTTCATTTTTAAATTCTCTCTTATTGGTATTAAGGTAAAATTCAACCGCTTCAATCATCAATGCTTTTATTGAATTAACAGAAGAAAGTTTTCCCATTTCCCCATCAATTAGATTTACTTTGCCACCAGCAACTTTAAATATAGCAGTATCTGCAAAAAGTAAACGACCAAAAGTTAAAAACCTTTCTTTAGGGTACCAGGTTATATTGCAGTTTGTCTTTTGGGTAAAGGCCGTATACGCTTTTTTTCTGAAACGAGGAAGTGCCTTATAAAACTGTAACGCAGATAATTCAAGTTCAGAAATGTTGTTCAAAATGTCTGGGTATTTTTCAGGGGTAGCTTTGATATAAGCAATATTTTGCTTATTCAAAGGACTATCGTTGTCTAATTTTAAAAGAGTTTTCATAACAAATAATTTTGTTCTACTCTACCCTCCCCAATTGACAAAGTCAAGGCACATTTATACAACAAAAAACTGTAAAATAAAAAATCTTTTATTAAATTAAATTACCCATGTTATAATCATCTCTATGAATTACGAACTTATCATCATTGGTGGTGGGCCGGCGGGATGTAGCGCTGGCGTTTATGCTGCCAGAAAACAGCTCAAAACCTTGCTAGTTACTAGTGAATTTGGCGGACAAAGTATCGTCTCTGAAGACATCCAAAACTGGATCGGAACTCCACATATCAGTGGCGCAGACCTAGCCAAGAGCCTGAAAGCTCACGTAGAGGCCTACAAGGGCTCATATCTAGAGATAAAGGAGGGTGTGTATGTCCAAGCAGTGTCCAAAAAAGACGACTATTTTGAGGTGTCTTTATCCTCTGGTGAGACTTTTTCAGCCAAGAGTGTACTTGTTACAGCTGGATCAAGTCGTCGCAAACTTGAAGCTATCGGAGCAGATAGACTAGAGCACAAAGGTCTCACCTACTGTGCTTCTTGTGACGGTCCGCTTTTCTCTGACATGGATGTCGCAGTTATCGGCGGAGGCAATGCTGCTTTTGAAACTGTAGCTCAACTCTCTGCATATTGTAAAACTGTTACCTTAATACACCGAAACGAAACTTTCAAAGCTGACGAAATAACTGTAGAAAAAATCAAACAAGATCCCAAGGTGCGCATCATCACAAATGCTGAGACTTTGGAAGTTTTGGGTGAGAGCTTTGTCTCTGGTATTCGTATCAAGCACAAAGACACTGGTGAAGAAGAGACTTTGAATATCTCTGGGGTCTTCATCGAAATAGGACAAATCTCAAATGGTGGCTTTATGAAGGATTTGGTAGAGGTAGATAACACTGGCAAGATAGTTATAGACCCTTGGACACAGAGAACTTCTGTAGAAGGCATTTGGGCTGCGGGAGATATCACAAATATCCGCTATCACCAAAACAATATTGCCTCTGGTGATGCCGTAAAAGCCATCGAGGATGCTTATCTTTGGATAAAGCATAGGAAATAAAAAAATCCGATTAATTTAATAACCGGATTAAAACGTAACGTCAGTATCAACAGCCTTATAGCCCGAAGATGTAATAATGGCGATTTCTTTTTTACTTAGTCCTCTACCATATCTATTCCCAGTCAAGGATTTTTTCTGCCTTACAACATATGGATTATTAGGCCATAAATTGACTTATAGAGGAAACATTACATGAAAATTAAAAACCCGGAAATTCCGGGTTTTCTTAGGCCGCTATTTTTCTAATAGCCCATCAGGTATCTTGGATCCAAGTGAAGCATAATATCGAATCGCATCGTCTATTGTCAGTTTTACTTTTTGGTTTTCAAGATAACTTTCAACGATTTCTCTTGGTACAGGGATAGGATTGTTTCCTCTTGCTCCAGGTATAGAGGCAAAATTGACTGATAAGTAGGCTCTTTTAGATTTTAATTTTTCATCCCAAATCCACATAATATCTTTACTCATTAAGTAGCACAGCTCTGGATAGCTTGTATAACTACGGGGGACAAAAATAATATTCCCTTCCATGGATTTGATTTTGTTTAAAAAATCTTCTAAGCTCTCTGCCAAGTTATTTAGAAATTTGTAGATAAAACCAACACCCCAAATAGCTGACAGTGGCTTATCAATCCAGCCGTTAATCTTTTTACGATACCTGCCTAATACCCAAAGTATAAATATACTTACCAATACCGAAGCATATCTTGGAACAAGAGGCGAAAAGTATTGAAACCACGGTAGAAACCAATCTGCAACAATCCCGATAATAACAACAGTGAGTATTACTGGGGCAACAATCAGTGCTCCACCAAGAATATTTAGTAGGATCCTCATAAAAGAAACCTTGATTTTAAGACCTATAAAAAAGAACATTTTGCTTTTCATTTTTTAAATTTTTATCACCCTATCATTTCTGCTTGACGAGGTCAATAAAAATTGCCAAATTCTTAAATTAGTGCACGGTAGAGGAAGTGCTTATCGCGCATAAAAACCTTTTGGGTCTTTATTTGGTGCGCGATACAGGGATCGAACCTGTCACCTCTACAATGTCAATGTAGCGCTCTAACCATATGAGCTAACCGCGCAAATTAAATATTTGCTTTCTAATTTTATTTTAAATGTATATATCGCTTCTAACCAAAACAGCTAACCGCGCAGGGTTTTTGGTACAGAAATAATAACAGAATACTCCCCTATTTGCCAATAATCAATCTTGTGGTATAGTTTTCGAAACCCATTTTTCATCTCAAATCAATACTTATGTCAAAAAACTTATTGTTGCTTGCGGCACCATTTTCTTTTTTTGCGATAACACCTGCTGATATAAAACTAAAAGCAGTATTAGGCAAAAAAGCCCCAGAATGGCCTTATGGTAAGGCATATTTACCGTCACTTGTGTCGAGCAGGATAAAAACATTTAGAGAAAACTTAATTACTATTATTGGCGGGGAGCCTCTGGAGATGGTTTTTTTATCTGATGAAAGGCACACTAATTGTTTTGATGAAGAAGCCTGCTTGGATGATTATTACGAAGTAATAATACAAAAACATCTGAAAAACAAGTCTCGGATATGGTCTTTTGGACCTCTTCCTTTGATTGAGAGCCTGTACAACAAATTTTCGTGTAATGAGCCTAAAAGCTATTTTCACGAAATTGACCTGAAGGAAGATAAGAAATTTCTTATTTCTTTAGAGCCACATCCTACATATCCAGATATTTTTCTACCTGATACCTGCTTACTATCAGAAAAAGAAATGCTTTGTTTATCATAACTCAAGAGCGCCAACAAAGGCGCTCTTTTTGATTTTTTGAGAACTCATGTTAGAATATTCTCGCTTATTAAATATGAGCATTTGGCTAATCCAGCATAGCTGGACGCCCGATCAAACTTTGTTTGATTTAGGGCCCTATCGTCCCCGCCCGCCATCGCAAGCTCAGACGTTGCGGGCAGGTATCGGTTAGGACACAAGAGTGGCGTTTTTAAAAAGATATATTGTAAACAAAATAAAAAATATGGCCCTATCGTCTATCGGTTAGGACACAAGCTTTTCAAGCTTGGAAGCGGGGTTCGATTCCCCGTAGGGTCACATAAAGCAACAAAGCGGTTTTCAAAGCACTCAAACCCTTTTTTGCACTTATAATTCAACGTATTTTGAGAAATAGAGAGTTCTGAAAAGATAACTCGTATAATTTTCTCTTTTTCGTGTGGATTAGCAAACTTATAATATGGAATAACGTTTTTTACAAGTTCTGAAAGTTTTTGTATCTCTTTCATTGTCTCGTGCATTGCTATGTCAGATGACTGTTCTTGATTTTGTAGAATTGTAAGTTCTGAATTAAGTTTTGTTTCTTCTTCCATCAATCCTTCTGGAGAATATACACCTGTCTTTAATAGAGAAAGTTTATTTGAACGTATGTATGCGAGGTCTTCTCGTATCTTTTTCTTTTTTCTTTCTACTTGGTCCAATTCTTTTTGACGCTTTTCTTCAAAGAGTGCTATGTCAGTACCAGTACGAGCATCCATTTGCTCTATTTCTTCATCCGTAAAATATAAGCCGTTCATTAGTTCTTCAATCTTTTTATCTATAAAAGTGAAATTGAAGTTCTTGAACGTATTTTCACATCCATTTACACATCGTGAGTTGAAGTATTGAATACCTTTCTTTGTATATGGTGTGTATACACGTTCACAATGTTCACAACGTACAATACCTCGAAGTGGTTGGTCTAATTTCTCAACATAATGAATACTTACTTTTTTCTTTTTAAGAACTGATTGGACCTGATTAAAAAGCTCATCACTA
>JAOAUE010000020.1 GCA_030157745.1 Minisyncoccota bacterium | reverse complement strand
AGATGATGTAGAAATCAAGAAGTCTCACGACGACTATGATTTCACAATCCTGAGCTTGCCGAAGGATGTAATAACTCTTCAATAAAAACAACAAATTACCCCATGAGATGCTGCGCAAGCACTATCTCACGGGGTTTTTTGTTTGCTTGACTTTTAATCAAGTTAATGATATAATAAAGATATTCCTAATGTTTGGAATTATAGGGGGAAGAATAACCACCTGAATGGCAAGATGCAATAAAAATCCGTTTGTTTTGTTAGCGGTTAACAAAATAGTCCCGATAATGGTGCTGGGACGATAAATCAATATCGCAAGATATTGTGCGCACATAAAGCTATGAAATTAGCATTCGTTCTTTTACAAATGACCAACCTCCAGTTGCGATCGCTACTTTTGATTATCGCAGTAATTATACTGGTCGCCTCAGTCAAAATTTTTCGTTCTGTTCAGGGTAGAAAAAAGAGCTCCCGGTCAGGCGAATTACATGCTGAGTCTGAAATTACAGAGCAACTTGATGCCGCTGAGGATGAACAGTCAGTTGTTGAAGAAGTAGCACCTGTTGTTTCTGCTGATGAGTATGTTGTTGACGAAAATGATGCAAATCTTTTTATTAACAGTCTTTACAAGGATTTTACGATCAGGACTACGTTGGGCATCCATCTTGCAAAGAGTAAAGATGCGATGATTTTTACGACTTCGCTTCCATGGGAGGCTGAAGCAAATGAATACAAATCCAACCGATTTAAGAATTCCTTCCTGGCAGCCGTTCCGCAATTGACGAATGTTGAATCGGGCGGGACACACGAGGTTCTTATTCACAAATCTTCTGCATGTAAATGGGAAGATTTGAAAGGCGGTATTCTTAAGTTCATGTTTTATCATTTGCACAAAATGTACGCCTGGAAGTTTGAAAAACAAACAATCTTTATCTCAAAAGTTCCAAATGAGGAGATACGTTCTTTCGATCTTAGGATTGAAACGAAGTATCATTTGGATTTAGGAAGGCAACTCTTTGCTATTAGGGGCATTACCTCTAGTAGTGCTGATGGTTTTCCTCTTTGTATGGACCACGACGGTAAATACTGTTTCAGCTTGGAAAAAGCTAGATCCTACACTTGGGTAGAGCTACTGCCAGAAATAAAAAAAGTGATGGAACGGTACTTTACTGCCGGTTTTGAGCTTAAAGAAAAAGCCAGAAAGTATTCTGTTAAAGATTTTGCCGATACAGATAATTTTAGTGATATGGACTAAGAGTTAGTTGTAAATAGGATATTTCGGTACTTGCCCCCGTTTAACGGGGGCTTTTTTGTTTTTTAAACCCACTTGCACAAAATTAAACCATGTGTATAATACTGGGACATTTAAAAAGTCTTTAAATGGTCCAATATCCTTCGGCTCCTTATAGTCGCTCAGGACACGAACATTATGAAATACATACTAGGAAGAAAATTAAAAATGACTCAACTCTTTGATGACAAAGGGGTTGTTACTCCTGTGACAGCTATTGTGGCTATGCCAAACACTGTTGCCCGTGTAAAGACTGTAGAATCAGATGGATACAATGCTGTTGTTTTGGCTTCAGAAGACCAAAAAGCTTCTCGCGTATCAAAGGCAGAGCTAGGTTCTCTAGGAGGCAAGGCTTACAAAATAGTAGCCGAGGCTAGAGCTGACGAAGCTATGACTGCTGAAGTAGGGCAAGAAGTGACTGTATCTTCTTTTGCAAAAGGTGATGACGTGACTGTAACAGGAACTTCAAAAGCTAAAGGTTTCCAAGGTGTTGTTAAAAGATACAACTTCAAGGGAGGTCCACGGTCTCACGGTCAAAAGCACTCTGAAAGAGAGCGAGGTTCTTCAGGTGGAGGACCAGGACGAGCTGGAGGACGTGTTGTTATGGGTATGCGTATGCCAGGGCGAACTGGTGGAGATACTGTGACTGTAAAGGGATTAAAGGTCGTAGCAGTTGATGCAAATACAAACACTATCTATATCAGTGGTGCAGTTCCAGGTCGTAAAGATTCAGTTGTGAAGATTATCGGCTAAATATACCTGCCCCGTAGCATGTCTTTAGAAAATAACAATATGAAAAAAGAAACAGAAACAAAAAAGAATACAACAAAATCTCCTAACGGTGCTAATGCTTCTGGGGTGGAAACAATAATTTACAACCAAAAAGGAACACAAGCAGACAAGATGACTCTTCCAAAGAGTGTCTTTGGAGTGAAGTGGAACGCTGACCTTGTTCACCAAGTAGCGCTCGCTATGCAAGCCAACAAAAGAAGTGGTACTGCTCACACAAAGGACCGTTCTGAAGTTTCAGGAGGAGGCAAGAAGCCTTGGAAACAAAAAGGAACAGGACGTGCTCGACACGGATCTTCTCGAAGTCCTATCTGGGTAGGTGGAGGAGTAACATTTGGTCCTCGCGCAGAGAAAGACTATTCACAAAAGATCAACAAAAAAATGAGAACAAAAGCTCTCTTTACTGTTTTGTCCAAGAAGCTATCTGATGGCAAGGTGCTTTTCCTAGACACTATCTCTCTTCCTAAAATGCAAACAAAAGGAGCGGTGGAAGTGGTAGACGCTCTATCAAAGATAGAAAACTTCTCAAAGATTTCTTCAAAGAAAAAGACAAACGCTCTTGTAGCTCTAACTAGTGCTGACAAGGTTGTAGAGAAGAGTTTTGCAAACCTTCCAGGCTTTACTATAGGACTTGCAAAGGATATGAATGCGCTTGATGCAATGAGCTTCAACCACATCATATTTGTAAATCCAAAAGAGGTCGTAAGTACTTTGGAAGCTAAGACAAAATAATTTTTAAATATATGGCTACAAAAAAGACTACAAAAGAAGAAGTGAAGGTTGAGGTTAAGAAAAACCTTATCCTAAAAAATCCTCGCATCACAGAAAAGGCAGCAAAAGCTCAAGCTCACAATGCTTATCTTTTTGATGTTGCAACAAATGCTACAAAAAGTGAAGTAGCAAAAGCTTTTGTAGCTAAGTACAAACACAAGCCAACAAAGGTAAACCTAGTAATCTTGAAACCAAAGAGTCATTTCCGAAAAGGTATCCTTTCTTTTGGACCAAAGATCAAAAAGGCTTATGTATATCTTCCAAAAGGTAAGACTATCGAAGTCATGTAATATAAAGAGTTAAAGCTATGAATCACGTACAAAATTTACCAAATAAAATTAGTCCTAAATGTGGACAAATCGTTTCAAAAATGTATTATAAGACAGCATTTAAATGCTTTTAATTTAGTCCGTGATGAAAAAATACAACCCTACAACTCCATCAAAAAGAAATGAAATCAGTATCGAATACCGAAAGGTTTTGACTGCAAAAAAGCCTCTTAAATCCCTAACAAAAGGTGGTAAAAGAAATGTTGGTCGCAACAATCAAGGCCGTATCACAACAGCTCACAAAGGAGGTGGACACAAAAGAGCACTTCGAGATGTTGATTTTCTATACAACAAATTTGATATCCCAGCCAAGATTGCTTCTGTAGAGTATGATCCAAACCGCACAGCTTTTGTTGGTATCGCAGTTTATGCTGATGGAGAAAAGCGTTATGTAGTTTTGCCAAAGGGTGTAACAGTAGGGCAGACTTTTGTAGTTTCTGAAAAAGCTCCTATCGAAGTAGCCAACAGAGTAGCACTCAAAAACGTTCCAGTCGGTACTTTTGTTTACAACGTAGAGCTCAAGCCTCGTGGTGGCTCAAAGCTTGTAAGAAGTGCTGGAGCTTTTGCACAAGTTGCAGCTCAAGATGGAGGTTATACCAACCTTAAAATGCCTTCTGGCGAAGTACGTAAGGTTTTAGACGAAGCCTATGCTTGTATCGGAGAAGTTTCTAACGATGAAAACAAACTCCGCAACTTAGGTAAGGCTGGACGATCACGCTGGATGGGTATTCGTCCTACAGTTCGTGGTACTGCTATGAACCCAGTAGATCACCCACACGGTGGAGGTGAAGGTGTACAAGGTGTCGGTCTCCGAAGAGGTCCAAAAACTCGTCATGGTAAGCAAGCTTACGGAGTACGCACAAGAACTCCAAAGAAATACTCAAATGACCTTATCGTTTCTCGAAGAAAAGGAAAGAGATAGAAAAAGTAATAAAAACAAAGGTTTTTATCTGTCGAGCCTCTCAAGGCTTGACAGATTTTTTTTTTGTGATAAGGTCAAGCTGGAATCTTATTTTGAACCTTTAAATTTTATGTATGCAATCTAATGCTTTAAAACAAGGGAGTGCCTCGGGTCTTGTTGTTATCAGAACACTGGATACTGATCAAAAGGTAAATCCTATCGTGACCTCAATTAGAATGGCGCTGAAGACATTTCTGAGTAAATATTGTTCCATTATGTCGATGGTGCAGTATCAGATTTACCAGACTACACAGTACAATGCCATTACCCGACTTCAGGAAAACCGCGATCTGAATGAAGCTCATGTGCACGCACTGATGCAGTCTTTTCAGAAAGACGGATACCTGTTTACTATTCTGTATCTGAATGAAAACCTGGAGATGATCGACGGGCAGCACCGTTTTGAAGCAGCTAAGCGCCTTCATTTACCGGTGTATTTCATTGTTTGTCCCGGCTGGAGTATCAAAGAAGTTGCTATCCTCAATGTCAATTCAAAGAATTGGACAATGGAAGATTTCATGAACACTCATGCCAAAAGCGGTAATGTTAACTATGTGATGTTCAAGGACTTCTTTGATAAGCATCCTTTTGACATTACTACCTGTCAGATGATTTTGTTTGGTAAACGCAGTGGTGGTGTAAACGGAACTAATGATGAATTCCGTTCTGGAAAAATGGTTCTGGAAGAATCGGATGCAAAAGCTGCCAGTAAAAAAGCCGATATGATTGAAGAATTTAAAGACTTCCATCCGTTGGCTTGGAAAAGCAGAAACTTTGTTGAAGCGGTTCTCAAAATCATTCGCCTGAAGGGATACGAGCAGAAACATATGATCAGGCAGCTGAAAAATTATCCCGATTTCCAACTCCGCGAAGCCCGGAGCCTTCGAATTGAAGAGTATCTTCAGTTACTCGAAGCAAAATACAACCACCGGAAAAAGGATAAGATTAAGTTTACCGACATGGAGTGATTGCAATGTTCTTTTTAACCACTCCGAAAGGAGTGGTTTTACATTTAAAGCTAAAAGTATTAGCATATTAAAAATACAAAAAATGAAAAACGGAGAATTAAAATGCGACACTAAAAACCAAAAAGGTACCTACTCAGACAAAATACATACCGGAGAGCTTAAAATAGGGTCAAGTAATAATCATTTGTATTTTGCTGTGACGCAGGAGCCACAAAACCTCTCTGGGGATAAGGGTTTGGCTGGTGCCAAGAGGATTATGTCTGGTAAAAAATAAAACACTTAATCAAAACAAAGCCGACTTAGTCGGTTTTTTTGTTATAATAAAATCATGGAAAAAAGAATGTCAGAGAAAAAGAGGTTTTCGATCATAGCGCGGGGGAGGAGTGTAAAGCATGCTATTCGTGGTCTTAGAATAATTTTAAAGACTCAGCACAATGCTTGGGTACATACTTTTTTTGCTATTTTTGCAGTTGTTCTAGGATTTTATTTCAAGATCTCAACTGGAGAGTGGTCAGCTATTATACTGTGTATCACTACCGTGCTTGCAGCCGAAGCATTTAACACTGCTATGGAAATAGATATGGATCTGACTAGTCCGGAATACCATCCTTATGCAAGGGATACAAAAGACATAGCGGCAGGTGCAGTGCTTTTGACGGTTATTGGTTCTGTGGTTGTGGGGCTTATTATTTTTATTCCTAAGATTTTTAGTTAGAGAAGTATTGCTTTTGAAGTATAAACTTTTTTGAGTACAGATATTCGTCTGCTGACGAATTCTTCCTTCTCGTGCCAGTCGCACTGTGAAAGCCTCAAAAAAGCTTATATTTCAAAAGCTTTTTAACACAGATCTAAAAACGGTATTTTATAAAAATGACTTGCGCAGACTGACTGAGTCGAGCATGAACAAAAAACCAGCAGGTTTTTATGTGTGCATTTTTAGAAGATACCGTTTTTGGTAGGTGATAGTTGACTTATCTGTACAATTTGCTACTATACTCGGAGCTCAGAACGAGCTTCTTTTATTCTCAACTAAACACTTAGATGACACGATCACTAGCAAAAGGACCATATATTGATGAAAATCTCCTCAAGAAAATTGCGGGGAAAGCCCCTCTTTCAGCGGGTGTTATTAAGACATGGGCACGAGACAGTCAAATCTCTCCTGAAATGGTTGGTTTCACCTTTGGTGTACACAATGGCAAGCAACACATAGAGGTTCTTGTTACCGAAGATATGGTAGGACACAGATTGGGAGAATTTTCTCCAACTCGCAAGTTCACTAGACACGGAGGTAAGATGCAAAAGGAGCTTGATCAAAAGAAAAAGGAAGCTGAAATAACAGCAGCAAAAAGCGCTAAAGCTTCTGCTGACACAACTAAAAAATAATCTTTCAGTAAACTCAAGATAAATCAAAAAATATTATGAAAGCTACACTTACAAACTATCGTCAATCACCTCGTAAAGTTCGCCTTGTTGCAAATGCAGTCAAGGGTAAAGGTGTTGCGCAAGCAGAAGTAGAGCTTTCATACATGCCAAAGAGAGCGTCTGATCCTATCAAAAAACTTATCAAAAGTGCTGTAGCTAATGCTACAAAAGACGGTATTGATGCTAAGAATTTGGTTATCAAAAATATAGAAGTTAACCAAGGTCTTGTCATGAAGCGTTTTATGCCTAGAGCTATGGGTGTGGCAAAGCCTATCAAAAAGAAAATGAGCCACGTAACTGTTGCTCTCGCTGAAAAGTCTGCTGAGGCTAAGAAAGCTGTTAAAAAGGTTAGTAAAAAGAGTAAATAATATATGTCAAAAGTAGTTCACCCATATGCACATAGATTGGTAACCCTAAGAGACTGGAAAAGTCGCTGGTTTGCTGACGACGCTAACTTTGTAGAGAACCTCAAGGTTGATGTTGTTGTGCGTGAATTTCTAGAAAAGAGACTACGAGGCTCTTATGTATCTAGTGTTGAGATAGAGCGTGGTCAAAAAGCTATCCGAGTGATACTTCGCACTTCAAGACCAGGAATGATCATCGGAAGAAACGGTGAAGCGGCAACAAAGCTAAAGGCTGACATCATGAAAGAGCTAAAGCGCGCAAAGCTCTCTGTAACTGATGAAATCAAACTAGAAATAGTAGAAGTTACTTCTCCTGATGCTGATGCAAAACTAGTAGCTTATATGATTGCTGAAGGTCTTGAAAAGCGTATGCCATACCGACGTGTTATGAAGCAACTCATCGAAAAGGTGATGGCAGTGCGCGGGGTACAAGGAGTACGTTTCTACGTTGGAGGACGTCTTGGTGGAGCTGAAATCTCTCGAAGTGAGATACTTAAGCGTGGTAGTGTGCCACTACAAACAGTACGTGCTGATATTGATTTCGCTCGTGAAAAAGCTCACATGGCTTATGGAGATATCGGTATCAAGGTTTGGATCTACAAAGGTCAAGTTTTTGCAAAAGATAATAAAAAGACAAATTAAGGCTTATGTTATTCCCAAAGAAAGTAAAATTTAGAAAATGGCAAAAGAAAAGAACTGACATGAGCAGTCGTGTTGAAACTCGTGGTACAGAGCTATCTTTCGGATCTTTTGGTATAAAGTCAGAAGCTCTTGGTCGTATCACTTCAAACCAAATAGAAGCTGCCCGAAAAGCTGCTTCGAGACACCTTACAAAAGTTGGACGTATGTGGATCCGTGTTTTCCCAGACCGACCTATCACTAGTAAGCCAGCGGAAGTACCGATGGGAGGAGGAAAGGGTGACTTGCAAGGCTACTGTATGGAAGTTTTGCCAGGACGTATCCTATTTGAAGTAGACGGTGTACCAGAGGCAGTAGCAAAAGAAGCTCTCCGAAAAGCTGGAACAAAGCTACCGATCAAAACCAGAGTTATTTCTAGAGATTAATAAAAAGTAGACATTTTTCAAAAAATCAGTAGTATATTAGGACTAAACAAAATTATTATGACCACTAAAACAACACAACAAAAAACTCTCAAAGGGACTGTCGTATCCGACAAAATGGATAAGACTGTGGTTGTTGCTGTGACTCGTTTTGTTAAGCACCCAAAATATCAGAAGTTTCTTAAAATAACAAAAAAATTCAAGGCTCACGATGAAAACAATGCTCATAAAGCAGGGGAAAAGATCGAGATCGTGCAAACTCGCCCAATTTCAAAAGATAAACACTTTAAAGTGGTAACAAAATAGGCTTATGGTACAAGATGGAACAGTAGTAAAAATCGCAGATAACTCAGGAGGACAAGTTGGAAAAATCTTCAAGGTCCTTGGAGGTTCAAAGCGCCGATATGCAGGTATTGGGGACGTTGTTGTTATCTCTATCAAAAAAGCAGAACCACGAAAAGCTGTTAAGAAAAAGGATGTTTGTTACGCTGTGGTTGTAAGACAAAAGAAAGATTTCCGACGAAAGGATGGTTCTTACATTCGTTTTGATGACAATGCAGTTGTTATCCTGGAAAAAGGTAAACAAGAACCAAAAGCAGGTCGTATCTTTGGTCCTATCCCAAGAGAAATAGCAGAGCTTGGTTATCAAAAGATCGCCTCTCTTGCTCCAGAAGTTTTATAAGTTATAAAGTTAAAAGTTTATAAAGTTATAAAGAAAAAATATGAAAATTAAAAAAGGAGACAATGTAATAGTGACAGCCGGAAAAAATAAAGGCCAAAAAGGTACAATAACTAAAGTACTTGCTGATTCAAATCGTGTTGTTGTTGGTGGGGTAAACAAAGTTAAAAAGCATATCAAACCAAGAACAAAAGACAAGCAGGGCACAACTATCGAGATAGAAGCTTCTATCAATGCCTCAAACGTGATGATTGTTGACCCAAAAACAGGAATGGGTACAAGAGTCGGCAAAAAAGATATTGGAGGCAAAAATGTTCGTATTGCTAAAAAAAGCGGACAAGAGTTGAAATAATATGAATATCACTAAAGAAAAAGAATTAAATACCGCAAAAGCTTTGAAGGATTTTGGATACAAGAACGCTGTTTCTGCGCCACACCTTACAAAGATTTCTATATCAGTTGGTACTGGTAGTGGTATGAAAAAAGATCGCGAGAAGAACAATCTCGTAGCTGACCGCTTAGCAAAAATCACTGGTCAAAAGCCAGCACTACGTGCAGCCAAGAAATCTGTGGCTGGATTTAAAAGCCGAGAAGGGGATCCTGTAGGACTTATGGTTACTCTTCGTGGAGCTCGTATGTACCACTTCATGGACAAACTTATCAACATCGCTCTTCCTCGAACAAAGGACTTCCGTGGTATTGATCCAAAATCAGTTGATGCTATCGGTAACATGACTATCGGTATCAAGGAGCACACTATCTTTCCTGAGACCTCAGATGAAGATCTAAGAGATGTTTTTGGTCTAGCTATAACTCTAGGGACAACAGCAAAAAACAAAGAAGAAGCTCTAGCATTTTTCACTCACTTAGGCATTCCTTTTAAAAAATAATCAGCTAGTCGTTTCACCAAAGAAAAGTCCCTCGTCGGGGCTTTTCTTTTTTTATGTTAAAGAGTAGTATAAGAAAAAACTCACTGCTCTATGAAAAAAATAATAATTGAAAAATATCCAAAAATTATTGAGTATTTACTGGTTGCTTATTTAGGAGTAATCCTGATCGAGGTTAACCTTATTGATGAAAGCTACAAAAAGCATGTCATACTAGGAACACTTATTTTTTGCACTATTTCAATAAGAGCAAAAAAGTGGGACTTAAAACAAATGTTTTTTGGGTTTGAGAATTTTTGGTTAGCTTTTGCTTGGTATTTTGGGGCAACAGTCGTTGGGATAATATCGCTTTATGGTTATAGTCTTTATTTCCACAAAGAATGGGGCGCTTCGGAGTCTACGTTACTAGAATATTCATTTGGGATAGTAATAGTACAAGAAATCTTGTTCCGTGTTTTCTTGTGGAAACTAGGACAAGAAATATTTGGAGAAAGGAGTATTGCAAATATTATTCTCAACACAGTGGCCTTTGCTAGTATGCACATTGTTTACGAAGGATTTTGGCACAACTACCTTTGGTTGTTAATGCTCTTAGCAGGAGTGATGTTCGCTGTTTTGTATTATTTTTTTCCAAAACTGTATTTTATTATTCCTGTACATGTCATTTTAAATGCTTCCGCGGTACATTTTGGTATTTTTCATTGATCTTATACTCTCCTCGAAAAGGGGAGTTTTTCTTGACCAAAATGGGGCTTTCTGGTAGGATACTTGGGTTCCTTTGAAATCCCTATTTATCTCTGTGTCCTCAATATTATGAAGCTACAGAAACAAATAGGCGATATTTCAAAAGAAATATATAAATTATGGCTAAAACATCAGTTATCGCGCGTTCAAAAAAGACGCCAAAATATAGCACTCGAGCAGTAAATCGCTGTTTTCGTTGCGGTCGAGCTCATGGTTACATGAGAGACTTTGGTCTATGTCGTATCTGCTTCCGTGAATACGCAAACGAAGGAATGATCCCTGGTATTCGCAAGAGTTCTTGGTAATCTCGATAAGTTCACTATAAAAGAAAGAAAAAATATATGGATCAAATCTCAAACATGTTAATAACAATGAAAAACGGCGCAATGGTAGAAAAGCGCTCTGTTGCTGTACCTTTTTCAAAAGTAAAAAGTGCTATAGCGCAATGCTTGAAAGACAATGGCTTTATCGCTAACTTTTCAAAAAAGACAGAAAAGAACAATGTCCCAGTTTTGGAGATAGAACTTTCTTATCCAAACGGAGTATCAAGATTCTCTGATGTTAAGCGTATCTCAAAGCCATCTCGCCGTGTTTATATGGGCGTTCGTGATATTCACACTGTAAAAAACGGTCATGGTATCACAGTATTTTCTACTCCAAAAGGCATCCTTAGTAACAAGCAAGCTCACAAAGAACAGGTCGGTGGGGAAGCTTTATTTATGATTTGGTAATAGAGTTAAATATATGAGTAGAATAGGAAAACAACAACTAACTATCCCAGCAAATACAACAGTAGATTTTACTGATGGAGTTTTGACTGTAAAGGGTCCACTTGGAACTCTCACAAAGTCTCTAGCGAATGACGCTGTTTCTATCAATATCGATGGCTCTTTGGTGACATTTACTCCAAAAAACCAAGATCCATTTGCTCGCGCTCTCTGGGGTACATATGCCTCTCATGTTAAAAACATGATTGCAGGGGTCAATACTCCTTATACAAAAAAGCTTATTCTAGAAGGAGTTGGATTTAAGAGTGAAGTGAAAGGTAAAGACCTAAATCTAGCACTTGGATTTTCTCACCCTGTCGTTGTTGCTATCCCAGAAGGTTTGACTGTAACAGCAGAAAAGAACAATCTGACTTTCTCTGGTATAGACAAAGAGCTTGTTGGAGCTTTCACCGCCAAGATTCGTTCTCTCAAAAAGCCAGAGCCATATAAAGGTAAGGGCTTCAGATACGATACAGAAGTTATCCGTCGTAAGGCTGGTAAGAAAACAGCATAATAATTTTTTAGTATAAATATATGTCAAGACAAAATACACAAGAAAAGAAAATGAGAATCAAGCGCAAAGTTCGCGCGCTGGTTTCTGGTACCGAAACTCGACCTCGTATGAGTGTATTTCGATCAAACAAGTTTATCTATGCTCAACTTATCGATGACGCTAGTGCAAAAACTCTTGTTTCAGTAAATGATATGTCTTTGAAAGGCACAAAGATGGAAGGCGCTATCGCAGCCGGAAAAGAGATTGCCAAGCTCGCTAAAGCCAAAGGTGTAGAAACTGTAGTTTTTGATCGAAATGGCTTTAAGTATGCTGGTCGCATCAAAGCTTTAGCAGAGGGTGCTCGAGAGGCAGGACTTAAATTTTAACAAAACATTTTATGACTGAAAAAACAACTACAACCAATAAACCAAACTCTTCAGAGAGACGACCACGTCCTTCATCAAAATCTTTTGCTGATAGAGTAAAAGATGTAGACCAAAAGATCATAGACATTCGTCGTGTGACTCGTGTTGTTGCCGGAGGACGCCGAATGAGTTTTGCTGTTTCTATGATTATCGGGGATAAAAATGGTGTTATCGGTATTGGTACTGGTAAAGCAGGCGATACTGCACTAGCTATCTCAAAGGCTTTAAAAGAAGCTAAGAAAAATGCTATCAAAGTTAAAAAGACAGATACCGGTTCTATCGCTAAAGATGTTAGAGCAAAGTACACTTCTTCAGAAGTTATGCTTTTCCCAAACAAAGGTAAAGGACTCGTAGCCGGAGCAGCTGTTCGAGATATACTAGTTATCGCTGGTATTAGTGATGTAACAAGCAAGGTCCTTTCAGGAATTAAAAACAAACTCAATACTGCTCGCGCTGTTATGAAAGCTCTTATGCCTATCTCTACAAAGCACTCTTTCAATCTACCAAAGATTGAGGTCGCACCAGAGCTTATACCAGAAGTAAAAGAATAATTTTATGTTAAACACACTTAAGAGAACAACAAAAAATAAAAAACCAAAACTAGTCGGTCGTGGAGGAACTCGTGGTAAAACTTCTGGTCGTGGTACAAAAGGTCAAAAAGCTCGTGCAGGTCACAAGATTCGCCCACATATTCGTGATATCATCAAAAAGTATCCAAAACTTCGTGGTCGCGGCAAGAACATCAACAAGGCTTTTGTTACTCGAGCAACAGTTATAAACTTATCTGTACTAGATAAAAGTTTTGCAAACGGAGAGGCTGTTACTCCTTCAGTTCTTATTTCAAAAGGTTTGATTACTCGAACAAATGGCGTTGTACCAAAGGTAAAGATTTTGGGAACAGGTGAACTAGCAAAAAAACTAGAAATATTTGATTGTGAGATCTCTGCTTCTGCAAAAGCAAAAATAGAAAAAGTAGGAGGTAAGGTTAACGGATAAAAAATAACTCTAAAAAAATGACTTCTTTTTTCAATAAACTAAAAACACTCGTCTCAGACAAATCACTTCGAAACAGAGTGCTTTTTGTCGTTTTTGCTTTATTTGTTTTTAGGCTTTTAGCAGTTATTCCAGTACCTGGTATAGATGCAACACGGATATCTTCTTTCTTGGTAAACAATCAATTTTTGGGTGTTTTTAACGCTCTATCTGGTGGAGGACTTTCGAACTTCTCTATTGTAATGCTAGGTATCGGTCCATACATTACTGCTTCTATCATCATGCAACTTCTCTCTATGATGAGTAGTCGTGTTAAAGAGCTTATGCAAGAAAGCGGGGAAGCGGGACGCCGAAAGTTCAACCAATACATTCGCTTGCTTTCAGTTCCAATAGCATTTTTGCAAGGTTTTAGTTTCATCAAATATCTCCAATCTCAAGGTGCGATAGATGCCCTATCTCTTAAGGCTCTTGTTCTAAACATGGTGATTATCGTCGGAGGTAGCATGCTCCTTCTTTGGATTGGTGAACTTATCAACGAGTTTGGTATCGGAAGCGGTACATCTCTTATAATCATGGCAGGGATTATTGCTGTTATGCCAAGCAAAATTGCGCAGTTCTTCTTTACGTTCACCATTGATCAGCTCCCAGTATTTTTGATTTATTGTGCTATCGGCATCTTGGTTATAGCTGGGGTTGTTTATATCTATGAAGCAGAGCGTCCAGTACCTGTAACATATGCTCGCGCAGTAAGAGGTATCAGAACTATTGGAGGTAATAATACTTACCTACCACTACGCCTAGCTCAAGCTGGTGTAATGCCGATAATCTTTGCTTCTTCACTTCTACTTTTCCCACAGTTTCTCGCTGGTGTTTTTGCCAACTCTTCTAGAGAAATTTTGCAAAATATATCTTCTGGACTTACAACATTTTTGCAAACACAGTGGCTATACGCACTAGTTTACTTTGTGCTTGTTGTTTTCTTCACATATTTTTACACTGCGGTTACTTTTGACCCAAAACAAATAGCAGAAAATCTTCAAAAAGGCGGAGCTTTCATCCCTGGTATCAGACCAGGAGAAGCTACGACTGATCACCTCGCAAAGATAGTGACTCGTATTACTCTTGTTGGTTCTCTTTTCTTAGGTATTGTAGCGGTGTTGCCTTTTATTGTTCAATCAAGTACTGGTATCACAGCTTTTGCTATCGGTGGAACATCTCTACTCATCGTTGTTTCTGTCGTTATTGATCTTATCCGTAAGATTGATGCTCAAGTCTCTCTCCACGAATAAGTGGCCTGTACTGTGTTTGCAGGGTATAATCTAAAAATGCAAAAAGGGGTATATATCTTTATCGGCCAATCAGGCTCTGGTAAGGGCACTCAAGTTGATCTTTTGAAACAAAAGATCCTCTCTCTTGATCCATCGGCAAAAGTTTTTGACTTGGAAACTGGTAACATGTTTCGTGAGCTCATAAAGGGTCAAACTTATACCGGCAAACTAACAAAAGAAATGATAGACGCTGGCAAGCTTCCACCGTCTTTTCTAGGAGTTCATGCTTGGAGTCATAGCATTATAGAGAGTTACACTGGACAGGAACATGTTTTCATTGATGGAACCCCAAGAGTTGCCGAAGAAGTTCCTGCGTTGTGTTCTGTATTTGAATTTTTCAATTGGTGTCCTCATATCATAAATATTGAAGTTAGTGACGAATGGAGTTATGATAGGCTCAAAGGTCGTGGGCGGGAAGATGACAACAATGAAAAAAAGATTTGGGGACGCATACAGTGGTATCACGAGAGCGTTATCCCTGCGATAGAGCTTTTGAAACAAAATGAAAGAGTTATTTATCATAGTGTTTCAGGAGAGCAAAGTATCGAAGCTGTCCACAAAGATATTTGTGAGGAGCTCGGGCTTCTGTAGTTTAACAGTTAAATACAAAGATTTTTTCTGTCGGTATTTTTCTGCTGAAAAATACCTGCTGTTCGTGCCAGTCGCACTCACAACACATAAAAAACCTTTTTATTTAACTGTTTTTTAAAAAATATTTTTAAAAATGAGCATAATTATAAAAACTCAAAACGAAATAGAAAAACTAAAAAAGGGAGGTCCGATCCTCGCTGATATTTTGCGTAAGGTTGCAAGCAAGGTTGCTCCAGGAGTTACTACCAAGGAACTCGATGACTACGCTTATAAACTCATTACAAACCTGGGACACAAACCAGCGTTTCTTAACTTCAAGCCAGACTGGGAAAATATTCCGTATCCAGCTTCTCTTATCACCTCAGTAAATGCTGAGGTGGTTCATGGTATACCAGGCAGTAGAGTGCTAAAGGACGGAGACATCATAGCGCTAGACTTGGGGCTCAACTATGAAGGTGTCTTTCTCGACCACGCCATCACTGTACCTGTCGGCAAGATCTCTCCCAAGGACAAAGAGCTCCTAGCTGTCACAGAGGAAGCTCTACAGAGAGGTATCGAAGCCATAGCGCCTGGAGCCACTGTGGGCGATATAGGGCATGCCATAGAATCCTTTGTAAAGCCCTACAAGCTCGGTATAGTGCGGGGACTCTCAGGGCACGGTGTAGGGCGCTATATCCACGAAGACCCTTATGTACCCAATTATGGCAAGCCTGGCAAGGGTGAGAAGCTCGTCCCGGGCATGGTTATAGCTATAGAGCCAATGCTCACTCGTGGAGGCGAAGAAGTGGTGACTCTTTCAGACGGCTTCACTATCAAGACAGTAGATAACTCTCGCTC
>JAOAUE010000019.1 GCA_030157745.1 Minisyncoccota bacterium | reverse complement strand
GTGACCCTACGGAGAATCGAACTCCGCTTCCATCCTTGAGAAGGATGTGTCCTAACCGATAGACGATAGGGCCATATTTTTATTTTGTTTGCAATATACCTTTTAATCAAAAACACCATACCTGTGTCCACCAACCGATACCAGCCTGCACCCGACCCATCGGGAGGGCTGGCAGGGACGATAGGGCCCTGCTTCGCCGAGGCTACCAGAGAGCAGTCTCAGTAAAGTTGCGAGAATATTCTAACACGAGTTTTGAGAAAACAAAAAAGTCCCCAGTTTTCACCAGGAACTACTTATTACTTACCTATCAAAATACTTTTTATCTTTTGAACAAAAACCTTCTCGGAATTTTTGGGATGGGAACTGACAAAAAAATCAAAGTTTGCACCTATTCTTTGCTCTGGTATTGAAGAGAAACAGAGAATAAACAGATTTTCACTTTTACTCTTAATAAATGTTTTTATAGGTTGCCCCTCATAAATACCATCTAAGGTTAGTTCATCATCTATACGAATAGCTGAAGTTGCTAAGATAAGAGAAAAAGCTTCTGTGTTTAAAACCGCTTTTTCTAAAACACTTTTTAAGTCTTCATCCTCAGAAATATCCGCATTTACCCCCTCCTCTTCAAGGAGACTTAAGTAAAGTAACCTCTCACTTTCTGTACCAAGTAAAAATATCTTGGGCTTGTTTTCAGTTTTCATAATTTCTCTTTTTTTATAAACTATAACAAATAATAAACTCTGTCAAGCAAAAATCCCCATCTCTGGGGATTTTTGCTTTTTTTATTAAGCTTGAGTTTCACTTTCGTGGTGATGCTCTGGAGCAGGCTCTGTATGAGCTGGGATCTCAGCTGGTTGAACAGCAGGACTAGTCGCTGGAACAAGACCAGCATGGTGAAGAGTAAGTGCGCGGTAAAACTTAGCCATAAATATCATAGCTAAAGGATATGTCACCAAAATACCTACCCCAAGAAGGATGATACCTACGAGATAAAGAAACATGCTGACTATAGCGACAAGAACAACAGTCCAGAAAGCATTGCCTTTTGTTAGATTCCAAGAAGTTCTGAGGGCTTTTCGAACACCTTCTTCTTTATCAAGATAAGATAGATTTGATAGGCTCAAACGAAAAGCTATCCAAAGACCAGGGATAATCAAAAGTATAAGTCCTCCTATAAAAAGTAGGCCGGATAGTATTCCTACCCCTATGATACCGAGAGCCTGTTTCCAAGAAGGGAGCATGCTTTGGATTTTTGAGAAATGGAACATATCTTCCCTGCCATCAGCAGCAGCGAGAGATACTTTCATCATAACGATTGACCAAATAAAGGTAGCTATCAACAAAATAATAGAAATCACTACTGGAGTATGCTTGCCATTACCACTAAAATTCAAAACCACGTTAACAGCAGCAAGTCCCACAAAAAACCAAGCGTGTTTTTTGAAAAGCTCCCAAGATTCTCTTAATGTTTTTCTAATCGAAAATGTAAATTCCATAATAACCCTCAAAAATTGCCAAATTATCTATCTGGCGTTAATTCATAATAACTCGTCATGAATTGTACCATTTCAAAAAAGGGGTCAGCAAGTGTCTGTGAAGAGAAAGAGGCACCCTTAGGATAGTTATTGAAAAGGTACAAAACAAACCTAGGCTCATAAGCCGGGAAATACCCTATCAAAGAGTGGAAATTTCGGTCATCATAGTATCCTGAGCCATCTGGGCGAGCCATCTGGGCAGTACCTGTTTTGGCTGCAACACTATAATGCTCTAGCCCACGACCATAGCCTTTGTCTACTACGGTTACGAGCATGTTTGTAATAGTGCTAGTTGTCTCAGTCGAGAGTATCGGCTCTCCTATTGGGAACTTCAATGTTTTGGTTAGTCCATTTTCTTGTTTTATTTCTTTTGCCAAATGAGGAGTCACGAGATGACCACCGTTGGCAAGAGAACTATATGCTCTAACAATAGCAAGAGGAGAAGTGGCGATACCTTGCCCAAATGATGCAGCAGCATAGTTAACATCATTTTGACTTTTTAAGCCACCCACAAGACCACTGGCTTCTCCTGGCAAATCAACTCCTGTTTTTTCTCCTAGCTTATACCTGTCCAAAAGATAGTTTCTAAATGTTCCCTTGCCCATTTTTTGCTGTACAAAAATCATACCGGTGTTTAAAGACTGGTTCAGGACATCTTGCATTGTAGCCTTGCCACGACCTTTTTTGTCAAAGTTATAAAAAGTTCTGTCTTGAACTTTGGTAAAACCAGTATTATCTACATAAGTAGTTTGTGGAGTGAGGACATTGGCGTCTATCGCTCCAGCCATAACCAAAGGTTTAACGATAGATCCCATCTCGTAAACGTCTTGAGAAAAAGGGTTACTATAAACAGAAACATTTAATTCTTTACCATATTCGTTGAGATCAAATGTTGGCACATGAGCCATAGCTATTATTTCTCCAGTTTTTGGATCCATGATCAGTCCTCCTACGGCATCACTACTCCACTTTTGATCAATCTCAGAAATCAGATTTTCGAGCTGAGATTGTACTGTTGGTTCAATAGTTGTAACGATATCCCCTGTCGCTGTTTTGTTTTTGAAAAGAGTGGACTGAATGTTGGTGAAAATCTCAGCAAAGAAGTTCACATAAAAATTATTTTCACCTCTTGAAAGAACATCATTATAATACCTCTCAAGCCCATAACGACCCAAAAGCTCATTTTCTTTATAAGAAACAAAGCCGATAGCCTTGGAAGCAAGTTCTCCTCCTGGATAAAATCTCCACTTCTGTCGATACAAACTAACGCCTGGGAGTTTCTCTTTCAATATCTGATCGGCTTGTTCTTGATTTAACTTGAGAGCTACCTCTTCGTAAGGATCGGCTTTTTTATTTGCTTTAGATATGAAGGGTTCTTTTTCTATAGAGACAACGGCGTTTATTGTTGAATAAACCTGCTCTATATCTTTTAATTTAGCTGGTTCAATAGCAACCTTAAAGCCACTTGAGACTGTCGCGGCCGCCATAGTTGTACCGTCTTTTTTACTGAAATAAATAGTACCTCGATCAAAGCTCTCACTAACTGGGGTAAGGTACTGACGCTCTGCTCTTTCTTTGAATGACTTCTGGTTTACAATTTGCAAAAGAAAAAGTCTCCCAACAACAAAAAGGCCTAAAAAAATAATAAGCCCCATCATTATCCTTATTCTTCTACGATGTATTTTAGCGTCCTGCATTCCAAGCAACTGCTCTTTTAGCCGAAGTAAAGGCTATAGAAGAAGCTGTTATAAAGCCTTCCTCGAAAGCCAAATCTTTTGTTAACTCTTTTTCTTTTGATAGGTATTTTAGCTCCTCTGCACTTATGTCAGAAAGTAAGGTCTTTGTAGATTCTTCTAAGCCCTTACGTTCAACAACAGAAAATGTAATAGCGCCCACCACGTATAGGTACGACACAAAGAGTATTCCACTTGCCAAAAAACAGTATTTTGTAGATTTTTGAAGTAGAGATTTGTACTCTCCTATCGAACTTATTTTGTTTTTCATTTTATTTATCATGGTTTTTCTATGATTCTTAGTTTGGCGCTTCTAGATCTAGGGTTTTCTTTTATTTCTTTTTCTGTTGGGATAATTGGTTTTTTTGTGATAACGCGTTTGTCATCTGTGAGATTGTTCATCCATTGCTTGACTATCCTATCTTCTAAGCTATGGAAAGATATAACGGCGAGCCTTCCCTTTGGTGCAAGCTCTTGCCACCAAGCGGATAGTGCTTCTTTTAAAACGACTAGTTCATCATTAACTGCGATACGAAGTGCTTGAAAGGTTTTGGTGGCTGGGTGAAGTCTGCCTTTTCTCTTGATAGAGGAAGCGATAACTTCAGCAAGGTCTTTGGAAGAGACTATCGGCTTTATTGCTCTAGAGGAAACTATCGTCTTGGCTATTTTTCTAGCAAAGGGTTCTTCGCCGTAATAAAAGATTATGTCGGCGATAGAAGACTCACTCCACTCGTTGACTATGTCATAAGCATTAAATCCTGTATGGGAACCAGCGTTAGATAGAGTCATCTTTAGAGGAGCATCACTTAGAAAAGAAAATCCTCTAGTATCATGGTCCAGCTGAAATGAACTAGTACCAATGTCGAGCAAAACTTTGTTTACTTTCTCTACAGAGGCTTTTTCCAAGATTTGTTTTGCATTTTTGTAATTGTCTTGGACAAAGATAGCCGGAGTATTAGCAAAAGACTTTTCAAATCTTTCTTTGGCTTCTTCATCTAGGTCAACACATACAAGAGTGCATTTATTTTTCAAATTCTCAAGTATCGCCTTTGAGTGTCCTCCACCACCAAATGTTCCATCTACTATGATTTCACCTTCGTGCAAATCAAGCGCAGTTATTGATTCATGTAAAAGTACTGGTATGTGCATGTTAGAGTACGCCAACATTTCCGAGTTTTTCAGCGAGCTCATCAGCTTTGGCTTCAACCCCTTTCTTATAAATATCCCAAGACTTTTCGTCCCAGAGTTCAACCCGAGTGTGTACACCCACAATGGCGACCTTACCCCCCAGACCTGCCCTGTCTTTAAGAAAGTCTGGTATAAGGATGCGCCCTTGTGGATCTACACTTACTTCTGTTGCTCCTCCCAAGAGATATCTATTGAAACTACGGTTATCAGCGCTTAGCATTGAAGATTCTGCTAGTTTACTGGAAATATGTGACCACTCTTTTGTCGTAAATATAAACAAACATTTATCTAGTCCTGGTGTCACTATGACAGTTTTACCCATTTCTTTACGAAACTTTATAGGAAAAGACATTCGATTTTTTTCGTCTATTGTATGTTTGTATTCACCGATTAACATTTTTCTAACTCAATTTCCTTTTTACCACTTCTTACCACTTGATACCATTTTACTCCACTATGCTCCCTATTAGCAAATCCTGAGGGTGTGGATAACAAGTATTTTCTGCACAACAAAACAAAAAACCCTCTTGTCGAGGGTTTTTTGTTAATTTACTGAGATTATTTCGTAGGTTATGTCTCCTTTTGGAGTTGAAACACTGACATTGTCTCCTTTTTTCTTACCAACCAGTGCTTGGCCTATAGGGCTTTTATAAGAAATCTTACCAGAGAGCATATCTGTATCTTCTGAACCCACAATGATAAATGTGCGAGTATTTGTTTCGCCTTCTTTTTTGATAACGACATTACATCCTACAGCGACAGTTCCATCGCTTGGTTTTTCTACTACCTCAGCATGTTTGAGCACATACTCTATCTGTTTGATTCTATCTTCTAGTCTTCCTTGGGCATCACGAGCTGCATGGTATTCAGCATTTTCTGACAAGTCCCCCAAGCTCTTAGCATATTCAACAGCAGAAATAATCTCCTGCCTTTTTGGCCCAGAGAGTTCTTTGAGCTCTTTTTCTAGAGCTTCTTTGTTTTCTTGTGTTATCAGTTCTTTCATAAAGATTTTTTACTATAGCGCTTTTTTAATCTTCAGTCAAAAGGCTAGGGTCATTGATAAATAAATCAATAACCGGCCGAAAGGCATGCACTGCACCAGAGGAAATCTTTGGTCCATCTTCCATCAAAACAACAAAAGCAAACCTAGGGTTTTCATACGGGAAAAAACCTTCTGTCCAAGAGTTAACCCGGGTGTTGTTTTTGATCTGAGCAGTACCAGATTTTGCCGCGACGTGTACTGTATCGTTATCAAGGGCTCTACTTGTACCTTCGAGCACACTCATACGCATACCTTCATGAACTGCAGTATAAAAATTATCAGGAACTTCCAGACTAATTCCACTATTAGTATTGTTGGATTTCAAAATAGTCGGAGTTTGCAGTATTCCACGAGAAGCAATACCTGCGATACCTCTGACCATTTGTATTGGGGTCACTTGAAATCCATATTGACCAATGGCGGTATTATAAGTATCTCCCACTCTCCATGGATCACCGGGAAATTTTTTAGACTTCCATTCTATACTTGGAATATTACCTTCACGCTCTCCACTTAGATTTACTCCCGTCTTTTCACCTAAACCAAACATTCGAGCATATTTTTCAAGGTTAGCGATACCAAGACCTTTCTGGTCTCCAAAACCACCACCAATTTCATAAAAATAAACGTTTGAAGACACTGCCAGTGCTTTGCGCATGTCTACTGCTCCATGATCGGCATTATCTCTAAAAACTGTTTTTAGTTTAGGATTATAAGGATTTGGAATTTCCAATTTACCATTGGTATATAAAACTTTGCTTGGACTGATAACTCCCTCTGCTTGTGCACCCAAAGCAAAAAACGTTTTGACAATAGATCCCGGAGTATAGACGCCATCAATTGCCCTATTTAGAAGTGGTTTTGCAGAACTATTTAAATAACCATTGATGATTGCCTTGTCTGTACCTTCTGAAATTATTTCAGAATTAAATTCGGGATAGCTTGTCATAGCGTAGAGTTCACCAGTCTTAATATCCATCACGAGCCCTGTACCGCCGACATAGCCTGATTGCACTGCCAAGTCCTTGATACCACCATATAGAGCTTCTTGAACCCTACTATCAACGGACAGATTTAAGTTTTCACCCTGAATTGGTGGCTCTATAGATCCTTCTGAGACAACATTTCCAGCAACGTCTGATTCTATAAGCTTTCTCCCGTTGGTTCCGGCCAAAGTACTATCGAATTCTTTTTCTACTCCATCTTTACCAATAGTACGCTCCTGCCAAAAGAAGCCTTTTTCGTCTTTGGCTGGATACGATACATATCCTAAGATATTGGCAAATCCATGAGCTTTGGTATAAGAACGCTTAGTCAAATCTATAATTTCATCTCTGACGTTCCAAACAAGCTCAGTACCGTTACGATCATAAATAACTCCTCTATCAGCAAAAAGAGGTATCGCGTCGAAGCTATTTTGTTCGCTCTTTTGAGTATAAAAATCATGTTTGGCTATTTGGATATATGCAAGTCGAAAAACAAATATACCAGCAACCAAAAAAATAATAGCAGAGAGCGCTGACAAAGACCTCTTGCTGATAGGCCTCTCTATCTGGCCTTCAAATTGTTGCCGATCAAAAGATGGTAGGTTGTGAACATCCATGATTATTTCATCAGGATTTAGCTCATCTACTTTTATTTTTTTATTTCTTCTTCTCCAGACCATTGTTTTGTAGCAACCTAGTGTTTTTTATAATTAATAAATAAATCCCTAGCCCAACCAAAACCAAAATTGTAGTTTTAAAATCTGACAAGCCAACTCCGCCATAAGATGAGTACCAAATATCCGAAAATACAGCTGGCAATAAAACCAAGACCTTGTAGCGAATCATCAAAATAGCCAAAATATACAAAATGGCTTGGAACCAAAAAGGCAAAAAGAGTGCTGAAACAAATATAAAAAGGGTGATACCTAAACTGCGAATCATCAAAGCTATTTTAGCACAGTAATCTCCTATAAAAATGATCTAAAAATCAGCCTCAAAATAGCCAAAAAAAGCAAGATCAAAACTGTATAAAACATCCAAACACTTAAGAACAAAGCCGCCAAACCAGTGAAAAGTACAAGTCTTCCATAATCCGCTGGATTGTCTATCTTTTTTGATTCTACACTAGGCTCAGTCTCACCCTCAGGGAAAGGACTTGGAGCTTTTGGTGGAGAAAGGAAATCTTTTAATTTGTCAGTAGCTTCTTGTGTTAAAACTATTCCAAGTTTAACTTTTGTCTTATCTCGAGCAGTAGCAAAATTTTCAGCTTGTTTTTTACGGAAGTCTTCGAGACTGCTATATATAGGGATAAATATCTCTCTGAGTTTTGCCTCACCTTTATCCAGGGCGCTTTGATTTTGCTCTACTTTAACTTCTACAATCGCAGTTTCTTGTTGCGCCCAAACTTTACCAAAATCACAAACAAAAATAGTGAGGATTATGAGAAAAAGTTTTTTCATGGTTATTTCAAAGTAAATGAAGCCTTAACTGTTACCATGATTTGCTTTTCTATTTTTGAAGTATCATAAGATCCATAATCAGAAACATCCGTTGAGTTGCGAGACTGTACTTGGACTACTCCACTTGTTGCACTCTTTAGTGATCCCACTTTTTTACCAGAATTCTTTGCCAACTCTCCTGCTCTAGCCTTGGCATCATTTATAGCGTCAGAGAGTAATGTTACGCGAGCTTCAGGAAGTTTAGAGTAATAAAACTCAAGTGAGCTAGTTGAATAAATCAAACCTTTAGCTATAAGCTCTCCTGTCTTTTGAGACAAGCCTTGGATCTTCAGAACATCAGAAGACTGAACCTCTATACTCTGGCTCAAAATATATTGCTTTTCTGCTTCTACGTTTTGATTATAAACTTCCATCATAAAAACCGGAGCAACGCTTATACCGCTTTCTTCTACCCCATTTTGTTTAAGAAAATCTTTTACCACCGAGAGATCTTTGGCTATTTGATCATAACCACCCTTTAGCCCACTTTGCCTTACACTTCTACTTATTTGGCTGACCCATTTACCTTGGTCAGCAGTGACTTCCATCTTGGCAGAGCCTGTGACAGACACAACATCATTAAGAGACCGCAGTCTAAAAACAGTGAAAGCTCCAACCAAAGAAGCTACCAAAAAGCTACCTCCTAAAATAAAACCTAAAATTATAAGTGGATGATGTTTTTGTTCCATACATTCATTATACTCCTATTTTGTCAAAGATACTAAAAGCTATTCGTGGAAATAAAAGAATCCGTGCAAGACAGCTATGAAGTTCAGTACCGCATGTGCCAAAGATATGAGTATAAGGTTTGGAAAATACCGATACATGATAGCCAAAGCGAGACCTGAAACAAGAGCTACTGGTAGCATCAAGGTTGCCATTGGATAAATCACGTGCAAAAAAGTAAACAAAACGGCATTTGCCCCTATCACAACCCACCATTTTGAAGAGAGCTCTCTGAGCTTTGGAAAAAGAAATCCTCGATAAGCTATCTCTTGCAAAAGAGAAACTGGTAAGAAAAGGAACAAGAAATGCGCGTGTTGCCACCAAACTATGTTTGGGTTTATTTCTAAAACTTCAGAAAGTCTAACAAAAACAAAAGCCCCGACCAAAGTAAAAACAAGATACGGGATCAGGCTCTTACGAAAAGTCTTGTTTTTGAGACCCATAGTTTCGTCAGAGATTTTCTCATTTTGGATGACTCCATACATAAAGAGCATCGCCACACACAAAACTATCATGCGCCAAGCCATAGGAACTATGCCGAAAACCAAAAGCGCAATAGGTAAAATAAATATAAAGAATATTTGGTACAGTACTAATTCTTTGTCTCGCTCCATAAACAATACTATAACACCCTAACTCGACATTTTTAAAATGGTTTCAAAGTGCTCTTTTGAAACCGGCTGGATAGAAAGACGACTGCCGACTTGGGCAACCATTATACCCATCAGTTTTGGCTCAAACTTTATCTCAGACAGAGTGACTGGCTTTTTAAACTTGGACACAAAAGCCATATCCACCAAAAACCAAGTTGGATTTTCTTTTTTGGACTTTGGGTCATAATGATCATCTCTTTTATCAAAAGCTGTATCGTCTGGATAAGGTTTGGATGCGACTTTTGCTAACCCATAAACTCCTGTCGGGCTTTCTTTTGTGCCATTTGAATGGTAAAAGAGCACTTTGTCTCCGAGTTTCATACCGTCCTTCATAAAATTGCGCGCTTGAAAATTTCGTACTCCAGACCAAGGAGTTTTCTTATCCTTTTTAAGATCGTCTATCCCATAACAATCTCCTTCACTTTTTATTAACCAATAATTCATATGTTTATCTTCTCATGTACTTAGACCTCTCTACGCTTGATAACCTCTCTATAGCATACCTCAGCGTTGTACGAGGCAAGACCTTGGTGTGAGTATCCAAAAATTTTGTGAGTTGTTTTTCATCTTTCTTCCCTACCTCACGAAGCATCCATCCTATCGCTTTGTGCATTAGATCTTCTTTGTCTTTGAGTAGTATTTGCGTCAAAGCAAAAATGTCTTTGAAGTCTTTTTGTTTTATAAAAAAGTGAGTCGACACTACCGCTATTCTCCTATCCCACAAACTCTTACTCTTTGCTAGTTTGTACAAGATACTTCTGTCCTTATCAAAAAGATAATCCCCTAAGATGTACGAAGCACTAGTGTCCACCAAGTCCCAGTTGTTTACTTGCTTTTTGTTTTTCAAATAAAAGTCTACTATTTTTTTCTTTTCTTTGATATCAGCACCTTCATACCTAGCAACAAGTATTTCAAGGCCGACAAATCTATCTTCATGAATTTTTGAATCAAGCAAATTTTTAATTTCTTTAAAATCTAAATCCTGATACTTAATGGCTACTTTTCGAGCATCAGGGTTGCTAACTCCGATAAATTTATCGCCTTCGCCATACTGACCTTTTCCAGTCTTAAAAAACCAAGCATTGGTCTCTGCTCGTTCTTTGCTTGCATATTTGCGAAGTTCTTTTTGGACAGTTTTGTAAGTCATCACACAATCTTATCACCAAAATCCTTCTGGAGTTTTTCTAATTTTGGACTTATAACGATCATACAATAAGGCTGATTGCTGTGAGCGAAATAATAATCCCTATGATACTCTTCTGCCTTATAAAACTCGCTGGCTGGAACGACCTCTGTGACTATAGGCTCAGAGAAGCTTTTTTGAGCTTCTTTTACGGCTTCATGAGAAGCACTTTCTTGCTCTTTGTTTGTAAAAAATATAGCGCTTCGATACTGCGTGCCGACATCATTGCCTTGTCTGTTTAGTGTTGTCGGATCATGAGTAGCAAAAAATATCTCAAGCAAGTCAGCAAGTGGCAAAACACTTTCGTCATAAACGACTTTTACCGCTTCAGCGTGTCCAGTCTCCCCGCTACAAATTTGTTCATATGTAGGGTCTGGCAAATCTCCTCCGATATATCCCGGAACTACCTCAGAAACACCTTTGATACTTTTGAACACCGCCTCCGTACACCAAAAGCACCCTCCAGCTAAATATATAGTTTGCATATGAGATAAGTATAACCCTAAAAAATAAAAACCCGCCAGCTGGCGGGTTTACAGTACGGTAAGTTTCCTATCGAACAGGAACTGCATTTTCAGGATTAGCTATATACCATTTTTTGCGAACCTGTGATTCATAACGTTTAATACCCTTCCTTTTACGAACCACTTTTTGATAGTATTCCCATTTGTATTGTTCTTTACAAATGAAATCAGCCAAAAAGGATGGCAATTTCAGAAACATTTCTTTTTCTTCTTTGTTTCTTTTGAAATTTGGCGAACGCCAGACTGTCCTTCTGGGAGATACCTCAACAAGGTTCATAAACTTCCCCTTAGAATCGGATGGGCGACTGGATAGTTCAAGATCCAAAGCAGTAACAAGTTTAATGACTTTTTCCTCTACACCAGTCCTTCTTTGGAAAGAACGATAAAATACAATTTCCTCTCCGATACCGGGTCTGGCAGATATAACCAATACACGAACCCGACCAGTCTCATTGAAACATCCCCCTTTTTCATCCACAGATGTTCTGACCCTAATAGTGTCATAATGAATCTGTTTTTCAAAAGAAAGCTGGTTAATTCTTTCAAATGGTTTTCTAACCTTAGGGGGTTTAGCCCCCATCTCTTTTTCTCGGTTGTTGGTTATTTTAGAAAGACCAATCATTGCGAAAGATCTTGAAACTTTACGCAAGAAAATTCTTGCGCTAATACGTCTTCTTTTTTTCTTTTTAAGCATATTCTATTGTTAAAGGTTCAAAAATATTTTTCTTATTTATACTACAAAAAGGGCATTCTGTAAAGAATGCCCTTTTTGTTTAGGTTTTAAACCAACTCCTTATTTCTATTATTAGAAAAACTAAAGATTCCCAAAAATACAAGCGCATATATTATATGATCATCAAGTATTGGGTTGTTCTCTGGCAAGAGTACTGCCAAATACATAAGTACGAGCATCAAAAACCCTGCAATACTTCCCCACTTTACAAAGCGATTGAAAAGCATAGTGACACCAACAAACAAAAGTCCTGCCATAAAGACAATATCGACAAAGTTGTTTCCTGCTAAAGACTTAAAAAAGTCAGCAAAAGGTCCCTTGGTAGCAAAAGTCAAAAACCCATAAGTTGGAGAACCTCCATTTATCCAAGCGTTTGCAGATGTCGTCGCAAAACCAAGTCCAAAGGTTTTGTCAGCAAAAGCCCAAAGAAATATAAAGCCAAGTGAGATACGTAAAAGAGCAACAATTGTTTTATTCATAAAAAATAAATTTATTCTACTATGTTTTAAGTTTACTCCTATTTTTTGTAACAATCTAGTAGCGCGCCTTGATACTCAAAAACGTAGCAAGTATAGAGAGTGCTGTAGCTACTATTGAAAGCATCTTTGCCAGATCGTTACTTATGATTGAGAGCATTTTCTTAGGAGCGTACCAAGAGCGTAACTTGCCATAGCCTTTATTTGAAATTTGAAATTCAACCAAATTCCCACTTATTGTTTTTATAACAAAGCCATCCTCAGAAAGCAGGTCTACAGCGTGGAGAATTTGAGGCTGACTTGGCGAGCGCTCTTTTGTGTTGTTTTTATAATAGTTACCAACCAAATAAAATAGTTTTGTAACGCTTACTCTGCCTTTCTCTGATCTAAGTAAAATTAGAATTATATTTGATAGTGTCATGGTGATACTCCTCGTGTGTACACCCCTACTATAAACATAGTATACACTCATCATTATACTACATTTACCGATAAAAGCAACACAAAACTTTGCAAACAAAAAGCCCCCATTGGGGCTTTTTGTTTATTTTACTTTTACCTTTTTTGGTTTCTTGGTTTCTTTTTTTCTGCTGTCGTTTCCTTTTGCCATAAATATTTTTTGTTAATTCTTTTACCCTTACAATTGTACCAACAAAATCTTTTTAAAGATATATGTTATAGTGGATTTGTTATGGCAAAATTTGCAAAAAAGAGATTTTACAAAACCCCAAAAGGCCCAAAACCTCTATCAAAACAAAAACCAAAAGACGCCTCTACATTAGCGCCCGGATTAGAGCGTCTTGAACGTGCTATCGCCCATATGGGTCTTGCTTCTCGTCGTGAAGCCAAGGCTTTGATTGCTTCTGGGCAAGTGAAGGTCAATGGCAAAGTCGTCAAAGAAACAGGATTTGGTATAAACCCAGAAAAAGATTTGGTAACTGTTAACAACAAAAGTGCCGAGAACAAAGAAGCCATACTAGTCTACAAACCTCGAGGTATAGAAACTAGCAAAACCTCTCCTGAGAACAAAGACATCCATGATAGATTGCCAGCTCTCTCTCACCTAGCACCTATCGGTAGACTCGACAAAGATTCTGAGGGCTTGATCATCCTTTCAAATGATGGCTCCCTAGCTAGAGCCCTAACCAAAGAAAATTCAACAGTAGAAAAAGAGTACACGGTCTTTGTCAGAGAGCAAGTAGAGCCAAATGCCTTACAAAAAATGGAAAACGGGATAATGCTAGATAAAATAAAAACCAAACCAACCAAGACCAAGAGACTTTCCAAAAACTCTTTCACTATCATTTTGACTGAAGGGCGCAAACACCAGATACGCCGTATGTGTGATGCCTGCCATCTAACTATCGAAAGTTTGATACGTATACGTATAGGAAGTCTCAAGATAGGCAGTATGAAACCAGGCTTTGTAAAAAGAATCTCCTCCAAAGAAATAGAAGTCTTAAAGAAAAGTTAAAATCAATCAAAAAAGTCTCAAGCAACCTTGAGACTTTTTTGCAAAACATGCGCCCTGTCAAAGTTACATGTTTGGTGTTGAACTAGGCATAGAGCCTGATGTAGAGCAAGCTTTGCAGTTCTTCTTGTGAGAGAAGAGTTCTACAAGAGCAGATAGACCAACTAGTACGTAGATGATCTTTGAAATAGGAGCTGACATCCCTCCGAAGATAGTGCCAACATCCCAACCAAAAAGACCAACGAGTAGCCAGTTAAGTCCACCAATGATTACTAGGATCCAAGTAATTGTGTGTAAACCTTTCATATAAAATATTTTATTTAAAATTAATACGACCTCTTATATTATACTCCTGTTACAAAATAAAAACTGTGCAAAACTATTCACTTATCTTTGCCCAAAGCTCTTTGACACTGTCACTCTTCTCCGCAGAATAAAAAACAATTTTGTGTGGACCTACTTGGGAGCTTATTTTTTGTTTTTGAGTTTTTATTTCAGAGTTTTTTAATTTATCTATTTTGTTTACCGCTATTACTATATTTTTCCCCAGTCTTTCAAGCGAAGATAAAATATCAAGGTCATCCTTTGTTGGTCCAACCTTAGCATCTATTATCAAAACTATTTTTTGCTCTTCAAAGACAAAAGAGAGGTACTCCTCTATCAAGTTATGCAAAACGTCTCTCTTGGCGACCGATCCTTTTACAAATCCATACCCCGGCAAATCAACAATATAAAACTTGTTATTTACCAAAAACATATTGATCTGCTTAGTTGCCCCTGGAGCGCTACTTGTCTTGGCCAAGCCTTTTATTTTTGTTAGCGCATTTATGGTACTACTCTTACCCACGTTTGATCTACCGATAAAAGCCACGTGTGGCAAAGCATCCTCAAAGACTCCGTTTGTAGTTGGGCTACTTTTTATAAATACCGCACTTTTTATTTCCATAGCTTGATACTACCATACAAAAAAGCGCCCGCCAGTAGCGAACGCTTTTTTGATTTATTATTTTAGACTGTCAGCAGTCTCTTTGTTCATGAATTTGAACATATTGCCTCCACAAGTAGAACACTTTCCTTTTGCAGAATAGCGATTGTTCTTTTCTTCTACCACGATATCCTTCATAACTTGCATTGTTGGCTTGTTATTTGCATCGCGACATTTCATACATAGAGCTTTTATTTCTGGCATATTTTTGTTTGAGTACTTAAATTATTACTAGTATCCTTCTATTATACCACATTTTTATATTTTTTGGCAAGGGTCTTTTTTCTAGCCTTTAAAATAGGCCACTCTACAGTCTCCCCCACGAGGCGCTCTATTTTGTCGGCTTTTCTTAGTTTTAACCCCTTGGGCACAATATCAAAGTGCTTTATTTTGCCAAGCTCAACATCTATCCCCCATAAATCCTGCTCTTCAGTCTCCCAACCAGTACCAAAAGCTCTCAAATCCAAAACTTCTGAATATTTACGCAACGTCTTCTGCCCATCATTTGTTGTATATTCATGAAAATACGACATAACCAACTCACGAATATTTTTATATACCGGATCTCGATAACGCAAAACACTATGATTGGTCTTGGATATCGCTCCCCAGAACTTACCTTTTTTAAATGGTACAACGACATGCTCAAAATCGTTTGGTGTAGTTTGTAAATGTAGCAAAAGAGGCTTTTGACCGTGCAGAGAAAATACATAAGCAGCCAAGATAGCCGCTTCCAAACAATGCGCACTACCCTCCCTCAAAACTCTAGCTGGGCTTTTGGCGGTAGGGCCACTTAACTCATGATTGAAAGGTATAGCGTTTACAAAGTCTTGAAGCTTCTCAGGAGTATTTAGCTTTTTTAAAATAGATATTTCTTTTTTGGTAAAATTTAACATTATTTTATTTTACTATCTAAATTATCTTTATCGAAACAGCGACTTCGTCTCCGACCATGACACCCTCAGCTTTTCTGATTGATTTTTTTATACAAAGAAGATAGCTTTTTGATTGTTTATGCGGAAATAAAGAGGTATTCCAGGTTGTTTTACCAAGCTTAGCTTCTACTTTTACAAAACCTGTTTTATATTTTGACCTAATTTCTTCTGAAAGCGCTTTGTCCAAAGTCACAAAATGCCATCCTCCAAGCCCTGGATAAAGCCAAACTTTTGCTTTGATCTTAAACTCTTTTTTCATTATCTACTTCCTCGCCGACAACTTCTACTACTTTTTTTGTAGCTACAGTCGCGCCTCTACCAACTGTTTTGATTATTTTTTTAACTACTGAAAATATAGCCAAACTAACAAAAAGAGAAATCCAAAACAGTACTTTGAAAAATCCCCAAGTAAATCCCAAGACCTCTGTGTATCCTATCAAGAAAAACAGTACAACCACCAAAGCGCATATAATCATCGGTATAACAAAAAGACCCCAAAGCACACCTCTGATCTCTTCGCCTGCTAAGGCACCAGGATTTTCTCTAGCTTCTTTTATAGTTTTTCTGATTTTCAATATTTTAAATGGGTTCATACCGACTAATTATAACACTTCAAATATCTTGCTTGGTCGAGTGCCACCCGAGACCATCTTTACCCCTCTTCCAAAATGCTTGGATAATAAATAAATCACCTCTTTGTTGGCGTGGCCATTTTGCGCACCAGCACGTACAAAGACTTTGTAGTTTTCAGTATCTACCATTTCTATTTTATCTTCTCCACTTTCTGGGAATACCTTTACCTTGATAAGCATTATTTAATATTTAAAAAAGTGATAGTTATTTGCACTACTGTTGCAAAGGCTACCCATAGTAGATATGGCATTTGTATCCATGTGATCCATTTTGCATGAGGATATATAGCAACCATCGCCCAAACCAAAGTCCCGAGTACAAGGAGTATATCTATACTAGCTAGTGGCAAGTTTTTGAGACCAAACTGTATCCAAGTAAAGATAAGATTGAAAAAGATATTTAAAATAAAAGGCAAAAGCACAACAAAGGGCACCTTCTTTTCAAAAAACATTTTGAAAACTGATCCAAAAGAAATAGCGATCAAGATATAAAGTACGCTCCATACCGGGCCAAAGATCCATGATGGCGGTGCCCACGAAGGCTTGATGAGTTCGCTATAGTTTGTGTAGTTGTTCATACTTATGATTATATCACTTTTGACAAAATATAAATATCGGGTTAATATAACCCTGAACTAAAACCATTAGATTATGATCTTTACAGAAGACAGCAAGAAAGTTGAGATGCTTGAAATTGCCAAATCTCAAATCCGTGAGTGGTTCCCAAACGTAAGAGCTGATGTTTTGGATGATGTATTATCTGGCATTAGCCAGCACATCGAAGACAGTGAAGACTACAAAAAAGGTAACTCTTTCAGTATCAGATTTGACCAACACCCGCCAAAATGGCTCCGGGAAATCTACATCAAAGAACACTTTGATTATCCTCATGAAGTATCAGGAATCAGGCAAATCGATCTGTATTTCAAAGAACTGACTGTCGACTGCCAGGTAGCACCTGGTGAGTCAAAAACTATTTACGACGGATATCGCCGAGAAAGCGTTCCTTCGTAAAAAAGACATCCGGTTCACAGTACAACGTCCACGACCCCTGTTTCTACAGGGGTTTCTCTTATTTTTTGATGATTTTTTTCCAGTTGATGTTGAGCGTATAAGCTATCAGTCCGAGCGCTCCCGCAACAACAAAAGAGATTGCTGGATTTCGCGCCACAAGAAAAGTAGCGATAAAAGGTCCGATCACCATAGAGAGTGACATCAGTGAAGCTGAGATACCTATATACTCTCCTCTTTTCTCGGGAGCTGCATTGGCGATCATTCCACCATAAACAGCACGAAGTGTTCCCTGACTAAAGGTTGTAACTACAAGCCCTATGATAAGAGCTGGTATCAGTGGCACCGCTTGGAGTATCATTCCGACACCAAAGGCAATAAACATTATTTGACCTATGGCACGTGGTGTACCGAGCTTGAACCATACTCGACGCAGAAGTACTAGCTGGTTGATAAGTATGAGTATCCCAATACCTCCGAAGAGAAGACCTATGTTGCTTGCATTCATACCAAAAGCTCGAGCTAGATAAAGAGAAAAGCTTCCTTGTTGGAGCGAAAGCGCGATACCAAAGATAAACCAAGTTACAAATACTTTGCGCATTTCTGGTAGTGCAAGTCCGTCGCGAATAGGAATAAAAGGATTGATAGATAGTGGTGCATCTGCTTTTTTTGCATGATGTGTTTCTGGAAGGAAAAAGAATGCAAATATAGCGTTCAGTGTCGCCAGTATTCCCACAAACCAAAACGGTGCTGTAGTGCTGATATGTGACAATGCTCCGCCTATTGCCGGCCCAACGATAAACCCGATACCAAAGAGCGCACCAAAGAGCCCCATATTTACGGTCCGCTCTTTGTCAGTCTTGGCGATATCTGCGAGCGCACTTTGAGCGCTAGTTATATTGCCCGCCGCTAGCCCATCGATGATGCGACCGAGGAAAAGCACAAAGACACTCTTTGCCGAAGCAAAAACCAGCCAACCTATAGCACTACTTGCGATACTGATGACAAGCACTGGACGCCGTCCTATACGATCCGAAAGTGATCCGAGAAGTGGCGCTGAGAGAAAAGACAAAAGCGCATAAACCGCAAAGAGTACTGTCACCACAGCATCCGAAACTCCAAAACCTTGGACATAGAAAGGCAGTACCGGGATAATGATTCCTAGACCAATAACATCGATAAATATAGTGATAAGTAGCAAAACCTTTGTTTTCATAAGGCTCCTATTATAACAGGGATTTAGGGGTTTTGTTTTTTTAAAAAAAGATTTATACTACAAAAAACAGTTTGCTCAAACACCCTCTGATAAGCTAAAAATCGAGCTTGTAGGGATCAAACCCATTCTTTAAAACCAAATCTTTTCATATGCGCAAGAGGCATATCAATCACCCTTTTCTTGTCGTTAATAGCAAATACACTATTGTAAAACACAAAAAACACATTAACCCTGAAATCCCAAATATCTTATACATTCCAGCAAAAATGAGCCGGCACCACCTCTACCCAAAAGATAGGTCGGACCAAAAAGGCCCTTACAGCAATATCACTATCAAGATCTGGTGCTTCAAACATTTTTATGGGTGGAATAACCTTTTCCAATTCTTCTATGAAGGAGAAAATGGTGAAATTCTTCCTTCAGAATTAACCATCGACGAAATAATCACATTGATGATTGAGCGCCACCCGTTCATTATGAACAAAATAGGAAGCCCTCCTTGGAAAATTGTTTTTAAAAACAAAGACATAGAAGAAGCTATAGACCTTCTATGCCGAACTGTTAGCATGAAGTTCAACAGACCACATTTGCATGTTGTTCATGAAAAAGTAGATGTAGCCATTCCCAAAAAATATAGGGCAATCGCCGCATAATCCCCACCCCGCTCAATACCGAGCGGGGTTTAAATTTTTTTAATCACTTCCCTTTTGAAGCCACTTATAGAGTTTGCCAGTTAAAAGAAGCACAACGATACCGATAACCATCAAAAGCGCAGGATGATTTTTGAAAAGCTCAACCTTGGCAATGATATCTCCAAATCCTTTCATGATCGCTGAGACACTAAAGATAACAAGAAATGCAAATAGTAGCGGGTACCTGCTCAAAACAGGTTGTGTGTATTTGCCAGCGCTATCGTGGACACCTTTGAGTAATTTTTCTGCTTCTTGTATTGGATCTTTTTTATACATAACTTGATTATACTAAAAAATTAACTATTCTCTTATTCGAGCGAATTAGAGATATATTTAGCGACAGGTTTGAGGGTTGATTGTAAACGATAATACATCTGCAAACTACGTTGTTCCCTATCCACAATATCTGCTCCATAAAGTATCCCCAAGTGCTTTGACGTAGCTTTAAAAGAAAGCTTTATGCCCGAAGCGATATCTGCTACAGTGGCTTCTTTTTTGTTCTTGAGATATTTTATAATCTCCAAGCGACGCCTGTTGGCTAAAACTTTGAGTAACCTTTCCAAGTCTTTCATAACTAAATTATAAAACAATCATCCCTACTTCCCCACAAGTATTTATCCCCAAACAAACTATTCTACTATTCGCGCGAATTAGAGATAGAAAACAATGGAGGGTTTATTTATTTTATTTATGAGGGTTATTTATGGAGGGGTAATTTTTGGAGGTTGGATTATCTCGCCTCCTTGCCCACCCTAGCACCCAAAAGCTCCTTCAAAAATACTAATAACGCCAAAGAGGTGGTTAATAAATAAGCCTTTTATTTATACTAAATTATTAGCTCGATTATTTAAAACAGAATATTGTTTGACAAAAAACTTTCCTTTTTCAGTTAAAGCGATCTTATCGGGATCTCTAGTAAATCCTATAAGATCATTTGTATGAGCATAAGCCAATAAATCCTTATTGACTTGAAACCTAAGATTGCCATAATCATTAAATTTAGTAACACTACCTCCCTCTTGATATATTGATTGAATTAAAGCGTCAAAATTTTTGTAAAAACTGGTTTTAATAAAGTCATCAAAATCTATTTTCCAACCTATAGTTGGGTCTGCTTCTTTAATTTTTCTCTCTCCTACTACCTGCTTTGCTACAGCAGTAATTTTTTTTGCTGTTTGTTGTTCTAGATTAGCCCTTGCGCTTTCAATCATCTTTTCTTGACTTATTTTAAAAACCCTCTTATTTGTTTCATATTCTTCTTCTTTCTCAAAAGCTTTCAAAAGTACGTATTTTGGTAACATCCATATTGTTGTATAGGTGAAAAGAAAAGGTAATACCCATGAAGCCCAAAAATACAGACTTTTATAATCAAAAAACATGATTGATAAATACTCGTTTTTTAACAAACCTTGTGTCTTTAAAACTATATCTTCACTTATAAAAAAAATCGTATAGACAAATTTCCAATGGAAAACCAACCAATAAATAATAAAAGTTCCATATATAGACGAACTGAGTTTTTTCTTCAAAGCGTCCTTGACTGAGTCAACTATTTCGTTGTTC
>JAOAUE010000018.1:15987-20882 GCA_030157745.1 Minisyncoccota bacterium | reverse complement strand
CAGCTTTCTTTTCTTCTTCCTTTGGAAGATCTTCTAGTTTTTGTTCACCGAATACGAGTGTCATTTTTTGTTCTTTTGGTTCAAATAGTGTCACTGTGAATGAATAGTTTTTACCGAGCGCAAGAGCTTCTTTGAGTTTCTCTTCACCACCGAATGTAGAGTTGTGGACAAGTCCAGCAACACCTTCACGGATAGAAACGAGAGCACCGTGTTTGTTGTATTTGATAACAACACCTTTGACGACATCTCCACGCTTGAGAGACTTTTCAAAAGCTTTCCAAGGATTTTCTTTCAAAGCTTTGATAGAGAGAGAAATCTTGCCATCTTTGATATCGATGATCTTGGCTTGTACTTTGTCCTTAAGTTTGAACATAGTTCGAGGATCTTCTACCAGACCCCAGTCGAGTTCACTGATGTGTACAAGACCTTCGAGACCTTCTTCTATTTTTAGGAATACTCCAAAGTCGACAACACCTGTAACTTCGCAAGAGAGTTCGTCGCCCACAGAGTATTTGCTGATAACTTCTTGACGCTCTTCCGGGTTACCATCTTTTTCAGAAAAGATAAGCTTGCCATCTTTTGCATTGGCAGAAATCATGATCACCGGGATCTTTGTTCCTACAAGCTTCTTGAGCTCTTTCAAGATTTTGTCTTTGTCAGAGTCTTCTACGCGAGGGTAGTGGTCAGGCTTGAGTTGAGAAGCTGGAAGGAATCCTGAGAGACCTTGCCAGTCGATGATGAGTCCTCCTTTGTTAGCATCCTTTACAAGGAGATCAAAAACAGTTTTGTCTTTGATTGCAAGTTCAGCTTCACTCCAAATGAGAGCCTGCTTTGCTTCCTTGAGTGAGAGTTCTACATATCCATCATCGTTTTCTACTTCGACAACCTTGGCTTTGATGATATCTCCAATGTTTGTCTTTTTTACTAGGTCACGAACAGCGATGTATTCTCGTCCGTAGATAATACCTGTTCCGTATGGAGCAAGGTTGATATAAACAGCAGATTTATCGATAGCGATAACAGGACCTTCCACAAGCTCGTCGAGAGCAGGGCGAACCTTCACTACTTCTTCCTCGTTAGTCTTTTTTGTTTCTTCAGTTTCTTTTTTCATAAATCTTTTTTGTTCGTTTTTTATCTTAAATAAAAAACAGCCACTCAAAAGGTGGCACTGCCGTTTTTAGTGGCGCCACCTTTTGGATTCCAATCCTCCATTTAGTGCAAGGGTAGGGGTTATTCCAAAAGGCTAATTGTTAATTGATCAAATCACGTTTTGCGTGAGCGCTCGGTAGAGCAGGGGAACAATACCACATTTTTAAAATATAAACAAGATGATGAGATTTATTCTCAGTCTGGTATAATTACCCCTATGGTTATCACATACTACGGCAAACAATACTGCAAACTTACTCTTGGCGACCTGACTATCGCCATCAATCCACCAGAGAAGGATAGTAAGGCTATGCCAAAGCCTCCACGATTTGGTGCTGATATTGCGCTTATTACTACACGACATCCAGACTACAGTGGCGCTGATACTGTTGCGCTCGGAGATAAAGAACCTTTTGTTATAGATGGACCAGGGAGTTACGAGATCAAGGGTATATTTATCACAGGTGCCAAAAGCTCCGTTACTATCGACGGCAAAGAATATATCAACACTGTTTATGGTTTTGAACTCGACAATATCAAGATAGCAGTCCTCGGAGCTCTCGCTGATGCGGGGACTCTTTCTCCTGAAGCCAAAGAAATAGCCGGAGCTTCAGACATGCTTTTTATACCAGTAGTAGGAGGAGATGTTTTTGATAGTGCAAAGGCTTACAAAGTAGCGACAAGTTTTAGTCCAAATGTGATTATTCCTCTTGATGCCGACGAAGCATCTCTTACAAAGTTCTTAAAAGAAGCAGGTCAGCAAAATACAGACATGCAAGACAAGGCGACACTCAAGCGTAAAGACCTAGACGGAAAAGAAAATTTCATAATCCCACTAATCGCTCAAGCTTAATCACGCACAAAGTTTTATTTGTTGTATACTAAGTTCATGATATATGGAATTGTCGACACATATAATAGTTACTTTTTTACCAACTAAACTTAGTACGTGATGGCATTTCTTGAACACAAACCTGTTCATGTTCGTCAAAGGATAGCTCTAGTTATTACTTTTTCTGTTTTGGTTTTACTAATTTTAGCTCTAATCTTGGTTTATTCTCATCCCAAAAAGCGTGATGATAAAAACAAATCAATGACCAAAATAGGGGAGTTTTATGCAACGATTTTGGAAAATGCGCAATCATATTTTGGTAAAAAAAGTGATATAATAAAGGAATAATTTTAGATTAGATATGGCAAAAAAGACTGACACAATAGCTCCAGCAGAACCACAAGGTCACGACAAAATTTTGTCGGTTGATATCGTGGGTGAAATGGAAAAGTCGTACATCGACTACGCCATGAGTGTTATCACTGAGAGAGCTCTACCAGATGTGCGTGATGGTCTCAAACCAGTTCACAGACGCATTCTATACGCTATGCACGATATGGGGCTTACTCACTCTAGTCGTTTCCGCAAAAGCGCTCTCGTGGTTGGAGACGTGCTTGGTAAATATCACCCTCATGGAGACACTTCAGTCTATGATGCAATGGTAGGCTTGGCGCAGGATTTTTCTACTCGTTATCAACTTGTTCAAGGTCAAGGAAACTTTGGTAATGCTGATGGAGATGGAGCGGCAGCGATGCGTTATACAGAAGCACGTATGAGCAAGATCTCTAGTGAGTTGTTGAGAGATATTGAAAAGAACACAGTCGACTTTCGTCCAAACTATGACGCAACACGCAAAGAGCCGACTGTTTTTCCAACTGCTCTACCAAACCTTTTGTTAAATGGAACTTTGGGTATTGCTGTGGGTATGGCAAGCAACATCGCTCCACACAACCTCGGGGAGATAGTGGATGCTTGTAAGCTACTTATAGAAAACGATGACGCAACAAATGAAGACTTGGCAGAAGTAGTGAAAGGTCCTGACTTTCCAACAGGAGGACTAGCATTTAACAAATCCGATATTACTCATGCTCTCTCTACTGGTCGCGGTGGAGTTGTTTGTCGCGGTGAAGCTGAAATAGCTGAACAAAAAAATGGTTCATACCAAATCACTGTTACATCTCTTCCTTATAGAGTCATAAGATCAACATTTGTTGAATCTATCGCAACCTTAGTACAAGAGAAAAAGCTCGAGGGCATCAAGGGGCTTGAAGACCACTCCGCAAAAGATATGAGAGTGGTTATCACGCTTAAAAATGGTGTTAATCCACAAAAGGTTTTGAACTATCTCTACAAACATACTCAACTCCAACAATCATTTCATTACAACATGGTTGCCCTAGTAGATGGTGTACCAGAGACTTTGTCACTGAAATCTATCCTCAATTCTTTCATCTCTCACCGAGAGGTTGTTGTTCGCCGAAGAACAGAATTTGATTTACAAAAAGCCAAAGACAGAGAGCACATACTTTTGGGCTTGAAAAAGGCACTAGACCATATCGATCGCATCATCACTATCATCCGTGGCTCCAAAGATGCAAGTGTTGCAAAACTAAACCTTATAAAAGAATTTAAATTCTCTGATTTACAAGCAACCGCTATCCTTGAAATGCGACTTCAAAAGCTTGCCGGCCTTGAGCGTAAAGCAGTCGAGCTAGAACTCAAAGAAAAACAAGAACTCATCGCAGATCTCGAAGCACTTCTCAAAAGTTCAAAGAAAATATTTGCTGTTATCGCCAAAGAGCTTGATGAAATAAAAGAAAAGTACGGCGATGAGCGTAAGACAAAGATCATGAACGGCGGAACAAATATGATCTCTGACGAAGATTTGGTACCAGAGAAAGAAACTGTCCTAGTCTTTACTGCAGGAGGATACGTCAAGCGCACAGATCCAAGTGAATACAAAATGCAAAAGCGTGGAGGCGTCGGCGTGATAGATCTTGAAACCAAAGAAGAAGACTTTGTCACCCAGCTTTTGACGACTGATACTCACAGCGATTTGCTTTTCTTCACCAATAAAGGAAAGGCTTACCAAATAAAAATGTATGAGCTTCCAGAAGGTAAGCGTGCTACAAAAGGAAAAAGCATTATGAACTATTTGTCTTTGGCTGGTGACGAACAAGTCACTTCTATACTAGCTGTACCAAAATCTGCAAAAAGTGAAAAGGCTTCCCTCATGTTAGTTACCAAAAAAGGTGTAGCAAAAAAGGTCTCTTATGAAAGCTTCAAAGATGTAAGACGAAGTGGGATCATCGCTATCCGACTAGATGTAGGAGACGAGCTTGAGGCAGTACTTCGTGTGCACAAAGGTCAAAGTATTATTTTGGCAACCTCAGAAGGGCAATCAATACGCTTCGACGAATCTGATATTCGCGAGATGGGGCGCACCGCTGGCGGAGTAAGAGCTATGAAGCTCGGCAAGCACGACAAACTCATCTGTGCTGATGTTATCGAATCAGAAGAGAAGACTTATATGTTAATAATGGGTGAAAATGGTCTGGGCAAAAAGACTCCTATTTCTGAATACAAAGTCCAAAAGCGTGGTGGCTCTGGTATCAAAACTGCAAAAGTAACTGCAAAAACAGGAAAGCTTATGGTAGGGAAAATAGTGGTGGATGATATGGAGCTCGTCGCAATGAGTAAAAAAGGTCAAGTCATAAGAGTAGACCTCAATACTATTCCTTCTTCTGGAAGACAAACTCAAGGTGTGACCATCATGAAGCTAAGAGCAGGAGATACACTGGCGTCTGTGACTTGTCTATAGGGGGCGCGCTCGGAGGTAGTGCTATCTTTTTCTACCTGCGGAACTCGTACAATTTTAAAAATGAACTCAAACAGGTCCTCGGTACGAAAAAAA
>JAOAUE010000018.1:12839-15887 GCA_030157745.1 Minisyncoccota bacterium | reverse complement strand
AAACTACTTACTACTTACTCTTTACTAAGGTATACTTATTTATATGTTCATGAACCCAGATCAAATGCTCATGGCTTGCAATATTCAAAGCACAGACAATGTTGCTGACTTTGGTGCAGGAAGTGGTTTTATGGCTCGCGCATTATCTAGTATCGTAGTTTCTGGAAATGTTTTTGCTATCGAGATAAACAGAGACTTGGTGGCAAGACTCACTCACGAAATAGAAGAAAAGCAAATAAAAAATGTACAACCTATATGGGGAGATATTGAGATGTTGGGAGGATCCAAGCTCTCTGACGAAAGTGTCGACATGATCATACTTTCAAACATTTTATTCCAAATAGATGACAAAGCCTCCGCTCTCAAAGAAGCGCAGAGAGTCCTTAAGCCCGGAGGAAGAGTGCTGGTCGTGGATTGGCAAGAGTCTTTTGGTGGGCTTGGTCCAGCACCACAGCATGTTTTTGATAAAAGTAGAGCTGAGAGTTTGTTTGCTTCATTAAACTTCACAAAGCTCTCAGACTCTTTGCCAGCTGGGGAGCATCATTATGCTATACTTTTTAAGAAATAATCCTTCGGCAAGAGTAGGATAAAAATAAAAAATGAAATTTTCATTCCAAACATTTCTTATAGGTTTTTTTATACTAGCCTTTATTGGTGCTGTTCTTGTTTTTGCTGGAATTATAAAAGTAGGAAATTCTGGCTCCTCTGGTACTGTTAGTAGTGTTAGAGTTTGGGGTATTTATCCTCAAAGTGTGGTCAACCCTTACCTTGATAAATTAAATATTCAAAACAAAGATCTAGCTATTTCTTACGAACAAAAATCCAAGTCTTCTTTTAAAAGTGATCTTATAAACGCACTAGCCAATGGCAACTCTCCTGATATTGTTTTGGCAGACGCAGGCAACCTTTTTAGTTTTAGAGACAAGCTCTACACTATAGGTTTTGATACTTATAGTGAAAGGCTCTTTAGGGACTCTTTTATAGATGGAGCTTCTTTGTTTTTGAACAAAGACGGAGTGATGGCACTACCTATGTTGGTTGACCCTGTTGTTTTGTATTACAACAAAGACCTCTTGGCTGGCAAAAACTTTGTTGTTCCGCCAAAGTCATGGAGTTCTTTGGTTGATTCTTTGCCACTTTTCAATAAAAAAGACTCAAAAGGTATCCTCACCCAAACAACCATTGGCCTCGGAGAATTTTCAAATGTAAATCATTACAAAGATATTCTCTCAACACTTTTCTTGCAAACAGGTTCACCGATAGTTGCCCTAGACATAAACAATAACTCTTTTTCTCAAAAATTAAACATCGCGTCAGAAGGGTCAGAGGGTTTGCCGACAGCTGAAGCCTTAGACTTTTATCTGAGTTTCTCAAATCAGGCGACGGATAGATTTTCTTGGACTCGCAATCTACCAAACACTTTGGACATGTTTCTCTCTGGAAAAAGCGTATTTTATATAGGTAGAGCAAGTGAACTCTTTGATATCCAAGCTCGAAATCCAAATCTGAACTTTGATGTTACCAGTATTTTTCAATCCGACCAAGCAGTGCGACCTATAACCTTTGGAGAATTTAGCGGTATGTCTATCATCAAGTCTAGTCCAAATTTTACAGCTTCTTATACTGCACTAGGTTACCTAAACAGCAAAGAGTTTCTAGAATATCTATCTAGTACTATGGCTTTACCAAGCGCAAAGAGGGATCTACTCTTAGTAAATCAAAAAAATCCTTATGTTGATGTTTTTTTCAAGTCGACGCTTTCAGCTTTTGGTTGGCCTGACATTGACCCTGTCGCTACAGAAGGAGTTTTCCGTGATATGATTAGAAGTGTTAACAGTGGAGCCAATACTCCAATCCAAGCAATATATGAAGCGTCTCGCAATCTACAGTCTATTGTTCGTTAGTCTTTGCTTTGTTTCGCAGAGCTTTGCTGACTTTTCTATATCTCATGCTCAAACAAAAACAAATCAAGAAAAAATAAAAGAAGGTGATGGGACATGTAAAGACGGGGTGGACAACTCTGACCCTAGTGATGGCAAGGCTGATTATTATGGAGTAGACACAAATAGCGATGGGATTTTGGACCTAGAACCAGACCCTTCTTGCGTTGGATTAGACGGCACCGAAAAAGCTGATATTTCAAATAGTAATATAATTTCTTGCTACAACTTTTGTACCTTTACTGATCTTTTAAAAACCATAAACAACGGTATTACTTTTTTGATAACTACACTATTTGTTCCAACTTTAGTTATTATTTTTATGGCAACTGGGGTCAAATATATATTGGCTCAAGGGGACTCAAAAAAGATTGTTAGCCTCAAAAATGTCATCAAAAATATTTTGATCGGTGTTCTTTTGATACTATGTTCTTGGCTTATCGTGAAGGTTGTTTTGACTGTTTTGGTCAAAGACTCAGATAGTGCTCTAAAGTTTTTAGAATAGTGATATAATTTATTTTATGAAAACAAAACACTTGCTCATATTTCTGCTTTTAGTCACTCTCGGTATCAAAATCCCAGCCTTTGCTCAATCTAACGATACAAACCCTGTTTCTCAGTGTGAGGATGGCGTCGATAATGAAAATCCAAGAGATGGCCAAATCGACAGGAACGGTAAAACAGTAAATGGTGTGAAGTACCCACCTGATGAGAACTGCAAAGATCCAAATGCTATTTGTGAAGATGGTACTAGGACTTGTGTCCTAGGGGCTCGTTTTACTAACACAGGGACAAAGTCAGCACCAGCTTCTGGGGCATCTGATTTTCCTTTGAAGGTTAGGATAAACAATCCCTTAAAGGTAGATACTATAGAGGGAGCTATCCAGCTATTTATGAATATGGTTCTGAGAATCGCTTTACCATTTATTATAGTTTTCTTTATTTGGAGTGGTTTAAACTTCATCTTGGCTCGTGGTAACGCCGAAAAGATTAAAACAGCCAAAAAGATGTTTTGGTATACTATTATAGGCTCACTGCTCATACTCGGAGCTTGGACTATAACGAACGCTATTATAGGAACAGTTAACTCAATCACTGGATAATTATG
>JAOAUE010000018.1:0-12739 GCA_030157745.1 Minisyncoccota bacterium | reverse complement strand
GCTCCTACTCCACAAGCGAGCTCTCAACAACTAGCTTCTTGTAACCTTATCTCTTTTGACTCTCTCTTGGATATCCTCATCTGGCTTAAGTGTATTATCGGAGTAGCAATCATACCGCTTATCTTCACTATTACTTTCCTAGTCTTTCTTTGGGGGATGTTTGGCTATATCAGAGATGCCAATGATGTAAAAAAGAGAGAAGAGAGCAAAAAGTTTATATACTATGGCATCATCGGGCTCACTGTTATGGTGGGTGTTTGGGGTATTGTCCGTATCGTGACTACTACTTTTGGGCTTGGTAATACTGTGCCACAACTAGAAACTGGAGACTGTCTGACAACAGACAAAAATAACCCTTGTAAAAAGTAGGGTTGTGGTATACTTATAAGCGTATTAATAGTTAAAGGTTAAACAAAATATATTTGATTTTATGAAAAAAATAGTTATGTCATTATTTGCTCTTCTTTTGGCTCCAGCGACAGCTTTGGCTCAGATTCAGGGTGTACCAGATACAACATATGTTGATACTTGGGTTACAAAGCTTCTAGAGTTTGGTGGTAGAGCAACAACATTTTTGATGATTGCCGCAACACTTTGGTTCATCTGGACTGTTATCGGCTATATCCGTGAAAAAGATGCCAAAGCAGCAACAGAAAAGAAAAATGCAATGTTTCGTGGTATCATCGGTCTTTTCGTGATCGTTGCTATCTGGGGTATTGTTAAACTCCTTGCTACAACATTTGGTGTTTCAACAGGTAACACTACAAACATCAACGTACCTTGTCCTCCAGGAATGGTTTATATCAACGGACGTTGTCAATAAGTTTGATTCATGTTCGAAACCATTGCCTATGCTAAGAGTTTCGATGAAATAGTCTTTAGTATCAACAGGACTATCATCAACCCTCTTATACAATTTGCCTTTATTGTTGCCTTTGTTATCTTTATCTGGGGCATTATGGAGTTTATCCGTGGTGCAAACAATGCAGAAAAAAGAAAAAAAGGCCAAGACCACATGATGTGGGGGATAATAGGTTTTGTTATTATGATCGGTGTCTACGGGATACTCGCTATCCTTACTAGAACATTTGGTATCAATGCAACCTTTAACAACAAAGAGCAAAAGCTAACTCCTCCAGCAATAAAGCAAATCAATATTGGCAACTAATATTGCTTCGATAAATCTACATAGGACAATAAAAAAATCCCCCGTCAGCCCGACGGGGGATTTGCTTTGGCATTTTATGTGCCTAAAGAACAACAACTTTTTTCTTCCAAACTACAATGGTGCTGGGCCTATCAACCGAGATCTCCGAATCACCAACTTTGGCTTTATCGTAAGGCTCAGGAGTTGTCAGGCGATTCTCAAAAAGAGTATCACCTTTGGTCCAAACCATCACACTCCAGTATCTACTACGGTCTTCTCTTTTTACTATCGTATAAACGACGGTATCAGAATTTGCCGGAGCGAAATGAAGCATCTCAGAGGCTTTCTGCTTATAAATAGCAGAGTACCCAGGCGTCATCTTGTTCTGTTTTTCCAGATCAAAGATTTGATTTGAAACAGGACTTTTGACTGCAATCCACGGGGTTTGCTGAGGACCAGGATCTTTGGGTTTTGTTACTTGGTAGTAAACGAAAACACCTAAGCCAAACAATAATAGCGCGCTGAAAACGTTATTCCACTTGAACCATTTTTGCTTGAAATCAGCGGAGATTAAAGAGCTAGCTTTCTTCGTTATTTTGTCACGTAAGTACCAAATTATAGACCCGGCCAACAAAACAATAGCTGTTACCCATACGTACTTAGGTATATTAATACCTTGAGCTTGTATTAGTTCCTCAATAGCAGAACAAACCTTTTTTATCATGTACCTGAAAAAGAGAAAAACAAGGAAGCAAAATACTAATATTGTTAATAGATAAAAAAATCCGTTAACAATACTAGTATTATTTTGAGTAACAGCCGGTTCGTTAAACCTAGTTTCGTTTATTTTCCTACGCTGAAGCTTTTTTTTGTTTAGCTTATACTCAGGATAATAAAATATCACAATTAAGAGCATTATTGCTATAAGTATACCTATACCAATAAGCATGAAATCGTTTCCTGTTAAATTCTTCATGCTGTACCTCCTTCTGATTTTTTTGCAATCTTAAAGGCTAAAATGTCTTTGATAAGTTCTTTGACATCTACACCGTTTGATTCTGCGCCACTTGCTTCTATATAAGTTCCAGTCAGCTTTCCTATACCATCTTGACCATACTTGGCTTGAAGAAGTTGAACTTGTTGCCCTGTCAATTCCTTGAATGCCTGGACGGCAATTCGAGTTCTTTCGTCAATAACTTCAGTTACTGCTTTTTCAACAGTTTTTATTCTCAAGGCTTCGGCGTCAGCATTTACTTGTACAGTTTGAGCATTAATATCAGCTGCATCTTTTTCGTCTTGAGCCTTCTTTTTCTTTTCTTGTGACTCAAGCATGTCTTGTGATTCTGGGTTCAGATAAATATGCCCACTTTCTGCTGATTTTATGAAGTATCCGAATTCTGTACGAATATCCTCATTTATTTCATCAATGAAAGATTCACTCTGCGATCTGCCGAGTTCTTTACTGAGCTTCGAAATAGTAGTTTCTTGAAATTCTGTATAAGAAACACCTTTTGCCCACGCCATGAACTCACCCCCAAACTTTTTAGTCGAAGCTTCTTGCCAACGACGTGGTTTTGAGGTTATTTTACGCAGACTTTCGACTGTAAGAAACAGGGTATAAAGTCTATACCCACGAAAGGTGTCTTTTGTTTCAAATTGTACAGCGATGGTAATACTCTCAAGAGAACGAAGTGAGAACATTCTTTCTCTCCTTGAAACAAGAACCATGGTACTTTTGTCTTTAGGCGAACCGTCTGGATCAAGATCCTCTGTTTTTAATTTAGGCCTCCAAAGTAGTGAGACTGAATAGTCTTCACTCTCCATATCTTCTGCCTTCTTTTTCTTTTTTAGGTAATCACTATAAGTCATTTCTTGTACCCACTCGTAAATAAAGGAGATACGATTAAAAGGCCAAAATAGTATATAGAAGGGAAGCTTTTGGAAAAACTTTGCAGTTTTATCCCCGAGGCGAACCTCAAACAAATGTATCCCGAAGAAAGCTATTAGATATATTTCTCCTGTTAAGGGTTCAAAGCTTCTTTTCTTGATGCTTATCCCCAAGGCTACCAATAAGATTATTCCTAGCGATAACCAAAGAAATGATTCAATGTTCATATTTTTTATAGTTTTTGTGAAAGAAAATTTGTTTAGTTATTTCCTTTGTATTATACACGAAAATAATATTTTGTCAAATAAAAAACCGCCTCGATTTCGAGGCGGCGACGTTCTCAGATAGGGGTAATTTTTTTACATGGAGGCACCGTAACGTGCACTACCATTGGAGATGATCTTTACAACCTTTCCACGGTAGGGCAGTGTAATCCTATCAACCCAGGTTCTGGGATACTCAAATGAGTTAACCCATGAGGCAGGATTGGGTGCTGAAGACCAGGGGATAGCAACTCCATTCCAAAATCTCCAGGTTCCATTGGCAAAGATTTCTACAAAATATCCAGCGCAGTAGTTACTGCTGAAACCGGCGATTTCGTTATACCTGAATCCTGTGGGTTTGTATTCATTGGAATACTGATCCCATTCATAGGATTGTGGCACAATCGGAGCGTCTACCAGGACCATATCACCATCCTGTGAAGGGGTGAGGCACTGTACTGAGACAAGCTTACCTCCCACGCTTATGGTGGCTATACCGTTTACCGGGATACCGACCATTGCTGGCTGGATGTAAGATGGAGTATAAACAAACTGTTTTTGATCACCCTGGTAAATCTCTTTGTTTTTAACACAAGAGGTCATCGTTGCTGTAGCTATTGCTACCAGAAAAAAAACATTTTTCATATCTGTTGTTTTATTGTTGTGTTGAACCAATTGTTTACTTCTCTTATATCATAGCATACAAGAGGTATTTTGTCAAGTAAAAAACCGCCTCTTAAATAAGGGCGGTTTACTGACTTTTAGCTTTTTTATTACTTACCGAAGTACCTGGCCGAAGCATAATGCTTCGTTACCTGCACCGGAAGGCAAAAGTAGGGGATAGTATAGCTGTCTACCGAATACTGACGTACCCAGTCGGCGGAATTGAATGTGGTAGAAAACTCCACCGTTTCTTCCCGGCCACTGAAAGTTATACTTCCGTCTGACTGTATATACCCTTCAATGATATATACCAGGGCAGTATTTGGACTGCATCCAGTATTGTACCCGAAGTTTACGGGTACTTTATTGCCACCACCATCACTTTCCCAGATACCTGGTCTGATGGGTGGAGTAAGCATTAAGCCCCCGCGGTTGTCGAGCGATCCACCAGTCAACATACCTTGTTGGTTATACGTCGGGTTCACAAAAACCCTGAGATTTTTTACCATTACCTCACTTTTTTCATTGATGAGATATACGGTTGCCATTCTGGCCTGGTTAACTTCGAAATGATCAACAGACCATTTCTGGGCAGTAGCAGTAAATACTGTGAGCACTAATGCTGCAAAAAGCAAAAATATTTTTTTCATAAAAGAACCATTTTTATAGGTTTATTTGATTGTTTACTTCTCTTATATCATAGCATATTTATGCTCTCATGTCAAGCTGGTATTAGGCCCTAAAAATAAAGCTTGAAATAGGAGAGTGAGTGTTGTAAAATAGGGAACATTCTGCCTAGCGTGCCCGGGTGGCGAAATTGGTAGACGCGTCAGTCTTAGGAACTGATATCGCAAGATGTGAAGGTTCAAGTCCTTTCTCGGGCACACTGGTCGGAATGTATGGCGCAATACGCGCCTTTTGCCCTCATAGCTCAGCTGGTAGAGCAGCTCCCTCTTAAGGAGACGGTCGTAGGTTCAAATCCTACTGAGGGCACATAACATAAAAGACACCAAGTACTTGGTGTCTTTTATGTTATGTGCCTGGGGCGGGAATCGAACCCGCACGCCATTACTGGCAAGAAATTTTAAGTCTCTCGTGGCTACCAATTTCACCACCCAGGCAATCTTATTTTTTTTCATCCTCCTTCGCTAAAGCTACGGATGGACGCTAAATTTTGCTAATCGTTTTACCTCTTGCAAAATTTGCGGAGGCCTGAGCGAGAATCGAACTCGCGTATAGAGATTTTGCAGATCTCTGCCTTACCACTTGGCTATCAGGCCTATTATCCGCTGTCTGCCAACTGGCGGAAGCAAATTACTCTTCTTTCAAGAGAGCATCTATAGTTTGTCTGGCTTTCTCTCCTTTGTCAATTTGTACATCAACAAAAGGAATGTTTTGCATGTTTATACCTTTTTTTATAGCAGTTCTCAGGTCATTTCTTTTTCTCTTTAAGAAGTTTAGAGCTGACTCTTCACCATCTTCTGGGAGAACTGAAATATAAATATTTGCCGAGCGACCTCTATCGATGAGCTCCACTTTAGTTACCGTGATAAGCGCTGTTTTATTGCTCTCTCTTTCTATAAAAAGAGCAGCGATTTGAGCTATTTGGGATTCTATTTTTTCTTGTTTTCCTGTATCCATAAATTTTATACTGAGTTTTTTGAAATATTATTTCGTGACCATTACAAATGCTTCGAGTAGGTCTCCTGGTGCAATATCATTTTTACACTCTATCATCAGTCCGCACTCTCCATCTGTCACTTCTTTTTGTTTTTGGCGTGCTTGTTGGAGCTCGACTATTTTGCCTTCAGCGATAGGGAAGTCACGTCTGATGATAGAAACTTTTGCGCCATTTGCTATAGTGCCACTTTCTATTTTTGCTCCCAAGACTTGCTTTTCTTTGGTTTGAGAAAATGTTTTCAGAACTCTAGCAGTTCCAATGACTTCACGAGTCTCTATTCTAGGGCGTCTTTTCTCCAACTCTTCTTCTAGGTATTCGGTAAGTTTATAAATGATATTGAAAACTTGGATATTAGCGCCGACCTTTTCGTTTATGTCTTTTGCACTTTTGTCTACGACAGTATTAAAGCCCAAGATGATTGTCTCTTTGTCGCTTTGCGCCATTTTTATATCTGCTTCACCTATAGCACCGATACTTTTGCCGATGATTTTTATTTGTAACCCTTCGACAGATATCTTTCTGAGTTCTTTCTCTATAGCTTCGAGTGTTCCATGAACGTCAGTTTTGATTATTATCGGTACAATCTTTTTGTTTTCAGTGTTTGTATCATTTTCTTTGAAAACTGATTTTTTATTAGACTCTTCTTCTATATAGTCTTCAGCCTCTCTTTTTTTGTCGAATGTTTTTATAGATGCACCGACTTCAGGTAGAGTATCAAAGCCTACCAGTTGAACAGGAACACCAGAGGGTACCTCAGAGACTACTTTCCCCAAAAAGTTCTCCATGATACGAGTTGTAGCAAAGGCTTTACCAGCAACAACAAATTGGCTTTTTTTGAGTGTTCCATTTTTAATAATAATAGTTGCTGTGATACCTCGTTTTGGATCGAGTTTGCTTTCTATGACTATACCTTCTGCAAAGGCGCTCTTGTCATAAGTTAGCTCTGCCAAGTCTGCTACAAGCAAAATAGTCTCCAGAAGCTCTGATACACCATCACCTTTTTTTGCAGAAATAGCGTTCCAAGGAACATCTCCTCCGTAGCCTTCCACCAAAACTTCATTTTCTGCCAAAGTCTGTTTTGTTTTTTCTATGTTGGCACCAGGGAGGTCTATTTTGTTGATAGCTACAACAAAAGGTATTTTGGCTTCACGAATAGTTTTGAGTGCTTCTAGTGTTTGTGCCTTCACTCCGTCTTCTGCTGAAACTACAAGTACAGCGATATCAGCCGCACTTGCTCCACGCTCTCGCATACCAGTAAAAGCAGCATGACCCGGAGTGTCTAAAAAGCTGATAGATCTATCTGTCCCTTGATAGGGTAGAGTTATCTCATAAGCACTTAGATGTTGAGTGATACCTCCAAACTCGCCGTCAACGACATTTGATTTTCGGATATAATCCAAAAGAGTACTTTTGCCGTGGTCGATGTGACCCATGATTGCTACTACTGGCGGCCTAGTTGTTTGTGCTTGTGTTTTCATAGTTTTACTCTTTTTGATTTATATTTTTAAACTCTTCTTTGATGTTTCGAGTGCGAGGGATTCTTCTTCTGTTAGGCTCGATAGTGCTGTACCACGACTAACTGGTTTGGCATAAATACCAACATGATTTCTGTTTGTTATTACAGAGAGTATATAACCATCTCCGCTTTCGTCTATGATGCCACTTGCAAAGCTTTGATTACCACCGCCTTCTTCATAGGCATCATATCGAACCAAAGAATATCCGCGTATGCTTTTTTTGATCCGAGCATCGAGATTCTCTAGCGCTTCTTTGTGGAATTCCAAAGTATCGTCAACTTCAACATTCTTTTTAGTTAACCATTCAAGTGTTGATTCTAGGGACTGTGCATCTTTACCGACCATAAAAGCTTGCAAACGTCTGTGCATTCGGACTGAAAAGATAATCAGCACTACAGTGCTGATACTAAGCGCGCCAAGGGCTATTTGTAGCCAAAGTGGTATACTCTGTATCATAAAGACACATTATACTGATTTTTCTATGTTTTTCAAGCATTATTTAAAGAAAAAGCGAATATATCTAGACTATGCTTCAAGTACTCCGCTGGACTATAAGATGCTATCGGGCTTTCCGAAGATTCCTTTTTGGGCTAGTGGTGCCAACCCCGGTGCCTTACACAAAGAAGCTGTAGCACTAAAGAGCTTTTTGAGAGACACTAGAGATGTAGCGAGTATCGCTATAGGCGCACAAAGTGATGAAATAATTTTTACTAGTGGTGCTACAGAGAGTGATAATTTGGCAGTGTTTGGATTTTTGAAAAACCAAATAGACCAAGGAGTAAATCCAAAGGATATTGCTCTTTATGTCAGCTCTTTTGAACACTCTGCAATAGAAGAGTCTTTAAAGCATGTTTATGAAGGTGTTAGGGTTTGTAAGTTGCCACAAGAAGACGGATATGTTTTGCCAGGGAGTATAACTATCGCAGAAGAGTCTAAAGTGATTTTGATCTCTGTTATTTTTGTCCAAAACGAAATAGGCACAACACAAGATATAAAGGGCATAGCCAAGAGGGTTCGCAAGCTTCGCAAAGAAAATCCAGAAAAAAATATAATTTTTCATACTGATGCCACCCAAGCACCTCTTTATTATGATCTAAATGTTTTGCGTCTCGGTGTAGATATGATGACACTCGGCGCAACCAAGCTTTATTGTCCCAAAGGTGTAGGAATGCTTTTCAAAAAGCGTGCTATAAAACTATCTCCGATAATCTATGGTGGAGGACAAGAGCTTGGTTTAAGACCCGGGACTGAGCCAGTAGAACTGATACACAAATTTGCACATGCGCTTTCATTTGCCCAAAAAAATAGAGAAAAAGAATTTGAAAAAATAAAGTCACTACAAGGATATTTTGAAAATAAAGTTAAAAAAGAATTTCCACAGGTTGCTCTAACTAGTATAGGGGATAGGAGCCCACATATAACTCATTTAGTTATTTCAAATATAGATAGTGAGCTTTTGGTTTTGGAACTCGATGCTAGGGGCATAGCGGTCTCATCAAAAAGTGCTTGTAAAAATGATGCTTCGGCAAGGGCTTCGACTGAGCTCAGCCGAACGTCCTCAGCACAAGCTCCTGACATTCTTTCGCTTTTGTATCCAAACCAAAACCTCGGCGCAGTGCGCATTTCTTATGGGAGAAATACAACAAAGAGAGAGCTTGATAAGACAATAAAAGCTCTTCGTGAAGTTTTGAAAAAGTATAAATTAATTTAAAGTAACAAGAATAGTGGTTGATACTAAGGGGGCAATAACATGAAACCATGGATGAAGTTTTTTGTAGTCAGCTTTTTTCCAACCATACCAAAAAAATATAACTACTCCTGTAAGTAAAATATAAAGAATGTTTTGATTTAAATTATATCCATAAAAATAAATATATAAGTACATATAAATAAATGCGCTAATAGCAAATAACCAATCAAATGTTTTGAATAAGGTAAACTTTTTTGAAACCCTATCCTTTATTCTATACCAGTGAAATAGTGGAGAAAAAATAAAAATGCCACTTGCAAAGAAACAATATAACCACTGATGATAAATTCCAGCAACTATTGCTGGAATAATTAAAAAAATATTAGATAGCATCATGAAGTGATCGTCCTTACTTAAATTATCCATTAAGGTTATTATATCAGTTTTTAAAAACTAGAAAAAAAGTGATTTTTGTTGTATAGTACCGCTATACCGAAGAGCTGAATCACTTTTTGCCCTGTATTTTCCGAACTGCTTTTAACTTTATGAACTTTATAACTTTTCACTTAACATGCCACCACTTTCCCAATTTACAACCAAAGCCAAAGAAGCTATCAAAAGAGCTCATGAGCTGGCTATAGAGCGAGGGCAAAACAACGTCAACACAGTACACCTTTTGGCAGCACTTCTTATACAAGAAGATTCAAATGTTATTACTATTTTGGATCGCATGGAGATAGACAGCGCTCATTTGACTGACGCTGTACTAGAGGCGATAGAAGGAGCAGAAAACAGTAGTACTGTTGCTCCGTCTTATCAAATGTTTTTGACTGCTGACTTGGCCCAAGCTATAGAGCAATCTTTAAAAGTCGCAACCGAGATCAAAGACTCTTTTGTTTCAACTGAGCATCTTTTTGTTGCGCTTCTAGATATCAAAAATGAAGCTTCCGAAATATTAGAAAAATTCAAAATCGACAGACATGTTTTGCTCGGTGTTATTTCAGAGTTTCGAAACAACAAGGACATCGGTATGGAAACCAACAAAAAGTTTCGCATGCTTAGCAAGTTCACTCGCAACCTGACCAAGCTTGCCAAAGAAGACAAGCTTGATCCGGTGGTTGGTCGCGACAATGAAATCATGCGCATTATGCAGATCCTTTCTCGTCGAACAAAAAACAACCCGGTACTTCTCGGAGAACCTGGAACAGGTAAGACTGCTGTTGTCGAAGGGTTGGCAGTGCGCATCGCAAAAGGGGATGTGCCAGAGAGTTTGAAAGACAAAGAACTTGTATCTTTGGATATAGGAAGTCTTTTGGCGGGGACAAAGTATCGTGGAGAATTTGAAGAGCGACTCAAGGGAATACTAAAAGAAGTAGAAAAAGCAGAAGGTAAAATAATACTCTTTATAGACGAAATACACACTATAGTTGGAGCAGGGAGCGCTGAAGGGTCAGTAGATATGTCCAACATGCTCAAGCCTGCTCTTTCAAGAGGGGAAATAAGAGCTATCGGAGCGACAACTCTCAAAGAATATCAAAAGTATATCGAAAAAGATCCAGCACTTGCTCGACGTTTCCAACCAGTTGCAATAGATGAGCCAAGTGTAGATGATACTGTTGCTATTTTGCGTGGCTTAAAAGAAAAGTATGAGCTTTATCACGGAGTACGTATTACAGATGACGCTATCATTTCGGCTGTTACTCTTTCAAATAGATACATAACAAATAGACAACTTCCTGATAAAGCAGTAGATCTACTCGACGAAGCTTGTTCTGCGCTTCGTATGGAACTTGAAAATAAGCCAGCGCCACTTGAAGAAGCTCATCGCAAAATAATGCGACTCGAAATAGAAAAAGAAGCCCTCAAGAAAGATCTTGAAAAAGATTTGGATAAAGACACGACCAAAAATACCAAAGCACGGCTCTCTGACATAGAAAGTGAGGTTGCAAATATCACCGAAAAAACAAAAGAGCTTCAAACAAAATGGCAAACAGAAAAGTCTCTTCTAAATGATATCGCAAAAATAAAAAAAGATTTGGAGACACTTAGACTTGAAGCTGAAAATGCAGAGATGCGCACTGATCTGGGGCGTGCAGCCGAGATCAGGTATGGACATTTACCACTCTTGCAAAAAGATTTAGAAGCCAAAATGGCACGTCTCAAAAAGTTACAAAAAGTCCGAAGAGTTTTGAAGGAAGAAATCACCGAAGAAGACATCGCTTCTGTGGTTGCTCGTTGGACAGGTGTGCCAGTTACAAAAATGCTTGAAGAAGAGCGAACAAAGCTTGCAAATATGGAAGCAGAGCTACGAAAGAGGGTGGTAGGCCAAGACCAAGCCATAGAGCGTGTCGCTCAAGTACTACGCAGAAGTCGTGCCGGAATCAGTGACCCAAATCGCCCGATAGGTTCATTTATTTTCTTGGGTCCTACAGGGGTTGGAAAGACTGAGCTCACAAAAGCATTAGCACAGTTTATGTTTAACGATGAGAAGTCTCTTGTCAGGGTAGATATGAGTGAGTACATGGAGCGTCATGCCGTTTCAAAGTTGGTGGGTTCTCCTCCAGGATATATCGGACACGACGAATCAGGTCAACTAACTGAAGCAGTGCGCCACAAGCCTTATAGTGTAGTTCTCTTTGATGAGATAGAAAAAGCTCATCCAGAAGTTTTCAATATATTGCTCCAAGTGCTCGATGACGGAATCTTGACGGATAGTAAGGGTAGAAAGGTGAATTTCAAAAACACTATCATCATTATGACAAGCAACATTGGAAGTCAGTTTATTCAAAAGATGGAGTCTATAGGTTTCCACAACAACACTGAGGCCGTTGAATATACTCAAATGAAAGATAAGGTCGAGGGTGCTCTGAAAGATCATTTCAAGCCAGAATTCTTAAACAGAATAGATGAAGTAGTAGTCTTTGACATCCTCTCAGCAGAGGCAATCAAAGAGATAGTAGGTCTCCGAATCAAAAGCGTCCTATCTCGTCTAGAAGAAAAGGGAATAGAGATAAAAATTACAGATGAAGCGCTTTCGTTTCTGGCTCGAGTCGGCTATAATCCTCAGTACGGGGCTCGTCCCCTCAATCGTCTTGTGCAGACCAAGGTCCTCAATCCGATTGCTGAACGTATCATCAAGCAAACAGTTTTGCCAGGTGACGTTGTGACTGTTTCTGTTACTAACAACGATATAGTTGTTAGTACAAATAATAAAAAGAAGCAGAGTAGTTCCTTCAAGAAATCTAAGCGAGAGGCAGTTGCTTCTTAGTCTAGATTGATATATTATTGCAGCGCTACAATTTCTGTAGCGTGCACGCGTCGGTGGTAGAGTGGTCAATTACATCAGACTGTAAATCTGACGCCTTCGGGCTACGCAGGTTCAAATCCTGCCCGGCGCACAAAAACAAAAACATCTCACTTCATTGTGAGATGTTTTTGTTTTATGTAATCGCGCCGGGCAGGATTTGAACGTCGGAGCGTAGTTGAGCCAGCAGGCGAAACCGTGAGGCGGTGCCCAGACCAAAGTGAGTGACTGACGAGCTTTGAGTCGAGGGAAAATCCTGCTAATTTGACATCTATTTCATTAGATGTAATATAAACAAAAAGTTTTACATGAAAAATTATACAGATATTACTTTGGAAAATTTCCAAGAGAAGCGTGAATTTTTAGTTGAAATAGTTATCAGAGAGCAAAATAAGGGTGATAGTTTTGAAAAACCCAAACTTCCTTGGGGTGCCAAAAGACTCTTTGCTTATTCAGATGTTTTTCCTGAAGAAGGTGGTACTTTAGAAGAAGTTACCGATAATAAACAATTTGAAGAGGTTATTAAAAAAGCAAAAGAAGGGCGATTTGGAACTTATTTTGGTGAGCTTGATACTGTGTTTATAAC
>JAOAUE010000017.1 GCA_030157745.1 Minisyncoccota bacterium | reverse complement strand
CCGCAAGTAGTTTTTAGCCTCAATTTTTTATAAAATAACAGGTAAAATTATTAAAACTACAAATAAAATATATGAAAACAGTAGGAATAATTGGAGGTTTAGGTCCCGAAACAACATCTGAGTTTTATCTAGATATTGTTTTCTCCTGCCAAAGAAAAGATAAAACAGCAAGACCTGGAATAATAATTTCTAGCGTTCCTTTGCCTTATCAAGTTGAAGAAGACCTAATCTTAAAAAATGAAGGTTCAGAGCGCTACATTCCTTTTTTGACCCAAGAAGCAAAAAGACTTGAAAAAGCAGGTGCTGATTTTATCGTTATGCCTTGTAACTCTTTGCATGTCTTTATTGAAGATATAAGAAAATCTGTTTCCATCCCGGTACTTAGCATAGTAGAAGAAACAACAAAATTTTTGCAGAGAAATAATTTTAAAAAAGTCGGCATAGTTTCAACTTCTGCTACTATCAAAAATAAACTATATGAAAATTCTTTTGCTCAAAATAATATCGGATACGAAACACCGGATGATTTTCAGCAAGCAAAGATGGGTAAATACATACTTAATTTAGTAACTGGTCAGCAAAACAATAAGGATAGAGAAGGACTGATTCAAATAATTGGAGAATTTGAAAATAGAAAAGTTGATTGTGTAGTTTTGGCTTGTACAGATCTTCAGTTATTAATTCCTCAACATCAAAACCTCAAAGTCTTCGATACAATGAAGATCCTAGCGGATGCAACCGTCGAAAATATTTTAAATTAGGCAAAGCCTATTTTGTTGACACCAAACTAGCATAGGTATATTATTGATATATATCAATATTTATAATTATCTATAAAACATATGACAACAAACATAAGTGAGGTTCAAAAGAGTATCAGTGATGCATTTGCTTGGCGATCAGCGGTTAAGAGCTTCGATCCAGAGAGAGCTGTACCGAGTGAACTACTAGAGAGTATTTTGGAGGCGGGGAGAATGTCAGCTACAGCTTTCGGACTTCAACCATTTCGTTTGGTAGAAGTGAAGAGCACGGATTTGCGAGACAAACTCCTTGAAGTTTCATATGGTCAAAGACAAGTTGTCGATGCGCCACACTTCTTTGCATTATGTGCTGTTACAAACCTCGACGAAAAGTATGTTCGCACTTATATCGAAAACATTGCCAAGACTCGTGGAGTACAAGTAGAAGACCTCAAAGGCTTTGAAGATAGCATGCTCGGTGGTATCTCATATATGTCTGATGAACAAAAGGTGGCTTGGTCTGCGAGACAGTCTTACATCGCTCTTGGAGCAATGCTCGAAACAGCGGCTCTCTTGGAAGTGGATGCAGGTCCAATGGAAGGATTTATGACAGATAAGGTAGACGAGATATTGTCTCTTGCAAACCACAACCTCAGGTCTGTCGCTTATATAACTCTTGGATACCGCAAAGACGACAAGTACTCACAAATGAAAAAGGTTCGTCTTCCAAAAGAAGAGTTCGTTCTTAGTGTATAATTTGTACATAAATGAAAACCGCTTTTGCTATATTTAAAACTCTTAGTGATGAGACTCGTCTTTTGATAGCTCTCAAGCTTTTTAAAAAAGGGGAGATGTCTTGCAAACAAGTCTCAGAGAGTTTCAAAGACCTCTCTCAGCCGACCATCAGCCACCATTTCAAGGCTCTAGAAAAAGCCGGCATTATATCTGTGCGCAAAGAAGGAACTTCACACTTTTATTCTCTCAACAAAGAAATTCTCAAGAAAAACGGAGTGGACTTGAGTTTGGTAAAGTAGCTTTTGTTGTATAATCCTTTCATGAAAAACAAAATATATCCGTGCCTATGGTGCAACAACAATGCTAAAGAAATGGCTGATTATTATCAGAGCATCTTTTCTGAAGCCAAAATACTAGGGGAGACACCTCTGGTTGTCTCTATAGAAATCTTGGGACAAAAAATCATGCTTTTAAATGGTGGCGATATGTACAAGCCAAGCGAAGCTTTTTCTCTAGTTGTTGAGTGTGACACCCAAGAAGAAATAGATCACTATTGGGACTCTCTGACAAAAGAAGGGCAGGAATCACAGTGCGGTTGGTGTAAGGATAAATACGGCCTTTCATGGCAAATCGTCCCCTCTATCCTCGGCTCTCTTATGTCCGACCCCGCCAAAGCCCCAAAGGTTATGGAAGTGATCATGAAGACTAAGAAGTTTAGTATTGAGGAGTTGGTTAGTGCTAGTAAATAGATTGTTTTATGGATCCAACTACTGCTCAAATAATTAAAAAAATGGATGAAATAGCAACACCTGCTATTCAAGGATTCCTACCTGTCATTATTGATAAAATGACTGGTTTTAAGTTAAGTCAATGGTCAGCTCAGGGTAAGAAAGCTTATGAGCAAGAAATGATAGAGTGGGAAAAAGAAAAAAATTTAATTATGGCTTTTAGCCAGGCAGAGATAGCAAGAAAGGTAAATAATTTTCTCAATGTTGCTGAAAAAGCAAACAAGTATGTAAATCAATCAAAAGAATTCTTAATAAAAGATGACAATGATGTTTTTTGGGGATTACTAGAACACTCTAAAGGTATCTCAAACGAAGATGTCCAAGATTTGATAGCAAAAATTATTGCTAGTGAGTACAATGCACCCGGAGCTTGTTCTATGAGTACTCTACACACCCTTAAATCATTAAGTAAAAAGGAGCTTGAAAACCTGACTTTTTTCTCTAACTTTTATTTATCGGAATATGGTTTTTTGAAAGACTTTTTTGGTATGGATGAGAAATCTTTATCTTTAAGGGTTAAGCTTAAAATTGATTACGATGACTTTCTTGGGCTCCAAGAGCTAGGACTGATTCAATCAAATGATTACACTATGTCTATTAACATAAAAAAAGACTTTGTATTTGCAATAAATTATCACGATGAAAAATTAGTTTTCAAGGCAACTAAGGATTTTGAAAAGTGGAATTTTCCATCATGCTACAAACTTACTAATGCTGGCCGAGAAATACTTGAGCATTTAGATAAAAAAAAGTCTCCTGATTTTAAAGAGTGGGTTAATGATTTTTTTAATAAAAAAGGATTTAATACTTTGTTATCATAAAATTTACCTCCTCTTATACCCATGCGCCAGCGCAATGCAGAGAATATTTCTAGCACCGGCAAAGCGCAGGGCGCGGGTAGCTTCGAGGAAAGTCGCGCCAGTAGTAGTCACGTCGTCTATGAGAACATAAAGTTTTCCGCTATCTGGCGGATACTTGGCTTTCATAGCGCCATCTATATTGCGTAGTCTTTGTTTGCGGTCTGATAGATGACTTTGGGGGACGGTTGCTCTAGTTTTTTCCAAAATATTTTCAACACGAGAAAAAGGCAAGTCTTCTTGTATCCAACTAGCTATAACAGCACTTGGGTTGAAACCTCTTTTATAGAGTTTGTCTTTGTACTGTGGTATCGGCACTAATATTATTTCCTGACCATCTTCGGATTGTAAGTGCTCGGCTATTATTTCGCTTATAAACTCACTTGCTTTTTTGCTCAAGATTTTGGCTTCTTGGCCTTTGTGTTTGTATTTGAGATTCCAAACTGCAAAGCTTACCAAGGAGTGTCCATAGTTATAAATACCATAAATCCCGCCGTGCTCCGTCTCTTCTGAGAGAGGGACTAACAAAAGGCACCTTTGGCAGATGGCTTCTCCTGGGGTGCCACAAGAGGCGCATTTGCCACCAAAGAGAAATCTTTGTAAAGATTTGTGTATAGTAAAAAGCAGATTTTTCATTTATAATGTCTCTATATGGATAGTATAACTCTTGGCATCAAAAAATTCTTCTCGTCAATATTTGGCGCACCCAAAAGCAACATTGCTGTAGGGATAGACATAGGAACTTCTTCTATAAAAGTAGTACAAATAAAAAAAGAAGGTGGTAGAGCAGTCCTTGATACTTATGGAGCTCTAGCTCTCGGACAATATTCTGAAAGTGGCATGGTTGGACAAGTGACAAATCTCGATCCTGAGACTCTAGCCAAGGCACTCTCCGATGTTTTAGCAGAAACTCACATCACTAGCAAAAACGTCGTACTCGGCCTGCCGTCTGTTTCTTGTATTATTTTTATCTTACAACTTCCAGCAGAGATAGAGGAGAGAGATTTGGCAACAGTGATACCAAATGAGGCAAAGAAATTTATCCCAGTACCTATCACTGATGTTTCGCTCGACTGGTATATTATTCCGCGTCGTGAAGACTCAGGTACAGAGGGAAGAGTCTTGGCAGAAAGTGGTGGGGAAGCCCGTATGAGTGTTTTGGTTGTGGCTACCCTTAACGAAACTCTTATCAAATACACCACTCTTATGCAAAAGGCAGATTTGCCAACCAATGCATTAGAGATAGAGGTCTTCTCTCATATCAGAAGTGTGCTAACACGTGAGCTTTTCCCAGTGATGATCGTTGATATCGGTGCTTCCAAGACAAAGCTCTCAATAGTTGAGCATGGAGTAGTAGAGACATTTCGTTTGGCCAACAAAGGCTCCCAAGATATGACTCTTGCTATCGCGCACTCTTTAGAGCTCCCTTTTGACAAAGCTGAAAATATCAAAAAAGAAAATGGTTTGGTCCCTACTCCAGAGCACCCACAAGTACCAGACCTTATCAAGGTTCATCTAGCAGACATTTTCCAAGAAACAAACGCTACAATACTCGCTTATGAAAAGCGTTACAACAAAAATGTGGGCAAAATCATCTTTACTGGGGGAGGAGCTATGACAAAAGGTTTGCTTGAATATGCAAAGCAGAGCTTCGGTGCTGATTTGGTGATTGCTGATCCTTTTGCAAAAGTAGACTCACCGGTATTTCTCCAAGCAGTACTCAAAACCACTGGACCAGAATTTTCTGTTGCTTTAGGGTTGGCGCTTAAACAGATTCAGTAAATTTCTATGTGGATTATACTTTCTCTTTTAGCATCACTTTTTTGGGGACTACTATATGT